>NZ_DF968402.1:0-252 GCF_001270025.1 Streptomyces azureus
CGGTCCGAGCGCATCCGGCCCAGCACCTGCACCGGCAAGTCCTTGAGCAGGTGGGCCAGGCGGGGCACGTCGTATCCGGCGTCCACCACGATGAGGACGTCCCGGTCGCCGTCCTTCCACTGCCCGGCATCCATCAGCCGCTCGATGAGCTCGCGCATCTGCCGGGCGGTGACGGTGGCGGCGTCGTCCCCCGGCGCCAGACGCAGAGCGTCCAGCGGCGCGGTCCAGGAACTGCGGCCTGCTTCCAGCGCG
>NZ_DF968403.1:0-13409 GCF_001270025.1 Streptomyces azureus
CACCCCCCGCCAGCCTCAAACGCATCGTCACCGCCAGCCTCATCGGCACCACCATCGAGTGGTACGACAGCTCATTCGGTCGAGGCTAGAACTTGCGGTTTTCCATGGTTCCGGCCCTCGAAGCTTGATCGCCGTCGGCCGGGCCGAGAGCCTCGTCCATGACCAGGATCCGGGACATGCCGCTGATCAGGCCGGTCAGCGCGGCGGGCGAGAGGCCTCACCGAGGGGCGTCCCGCAGGCACCGCAGGCCCGTGGTCGGTGAACAGCGATGAACTCGATCGTGAGCACAGAGCCGTGCGGTTCCCTGCCCGGTTCCCACAGGGCACGCACCGGCCGGAGCTCTTCCAGACGTCGCGGGTCGCCTCCGCACCCACGCCCGAAAATGGCCCAGAACAGTTCGCCGTAATAGGAGACAAGCGCCGGATGGGCGGCCGCCGCGGGCGGTGACCTTGCGGATCGGACTCGCCCTGCCCGCGTCCGCCGTGACTTCCGGCACATCTGCTGGAGGGCCGCCCACCCGGCCGGAGCACCGAAACCTTCACGGCCCCGACCCCTGGACGACCGCGAGGCCACAGGAACACCGCCCCAAACCGATGCCACGACGTGCACACACCAGGACAAATCGGTAGCTATGCCAAGGTGTGCACTCCCGACCGCCCACGTGGCCTCTCGCACGGTGATGGGTTCTCGGGCTGCGGACGTGGTGGCTGAGAATGGTGTATTGCGGGTGTGACAGGTGATGCTTGGTGCCGATGTCACGGATACGGCGCTTGGTTGTGCTGGTCCGGCGGCTGAACCTGATCGGCAGTGCAAATCTGAGAGGGCGGCGGGGCGTGGAGTTGCTGGACGGGTCGGATCCGGAAGCTCTCGGTGGCTATCCACTGCTGGCGCGACTCGGTGAGGGCGGAATGGGGCGGGTGTATCTGTCCCGGACGGTGTCGGGGCGGCCGCTGGCGCTCAAGACGGTGCGTGGCGAGATCGGACGGGGACCGGGGTTCGAGGAGCGGTTCGCGCGGGAAATCCGTAACAGCGACCGAGTGCGCTCGCCCTGGACGCCTGCGGTGGTGGACTACAGCCCTCCGGGGCAGCGCCCGCAGTGGCTCGCTACCGAGTACGTGGCAGCACCGTCCCTGGCGGAGTGGGTGCAGCACTACGGCCGGCTGTCCGAGCCGTGCGTCCTGGCACTGGCGGCCGAGCTTTTCGGGGCGCTGGCAGCGGTACACGGGGCAGGACTGGCCCACCGGGATGTCAAGCCGTCCAATGTGCTGTTGGGCCGCCGTAGTCCTCTGCTCATCGATTTCGGGATCGCGCGCGCGAGGGAGGACACGCGTCACACGAGGACGGGCGGTGTGATCGGTTCTCCCGGCTATCTGGCGCCGGAGCAGGTGAGTGCCGGGGAATCGGGTGCACCGGGCGACGTCTTCTCGCTGGCTGCGGTACTGGTGTACGCGGCGACGGGACGGGGCCCGTTTTCCAACCCGAACGACGAGTTCTCGCCTGCGGTGCTGCTCTACCGCATCGTGCATCAGGAGCCGAACCTCGACGGCGTTCCGGCGGCCCTTGTCCCGCTCCTGCGGTCCTGTCTGGCCAAGGACCCCGAGCAGCGGGCCACGCTCGACACCGTCAGCGTGCTGTTGGAACGCATGGGCGGCCGGTGCGGTACCTGGCCGCAGTTGCTGCCCGAAGGGCTGGAGAAGGATCTCGCCGTGCGGGAGGAGGAGGCGCACGCGTTGATCTCCGCAACAGTGCAACCGCCGTCTGTGGCGGCTGTGTCACGTGAGCTCGAAGACGGCCCGGCTTCCACCGACGCACAGACCGCCGTCCTGCCGCGTGTCGACGCCGCGCGACGGTGGGTGTCCGGCCGTACCGGCCGGGCGGTCGCCGGGACCATGGCCGTGGCCCTGATGGCCGCGGCGGGCACGTTCCTCGTGCGGTATTTCTCCGACGATGACGCCTCCGACGGGACGCCTGCGCCGACATCCACTGCCACCGATGACTCCTCCGACGGGACGCCTGCGCCGTCATCCACTGCCACCGATGACTCCTCCGACGGGACGCCTGCGCCGACATCCACCGCCACATCGCTTCCCGAGGCCTGGGCAGGTACATGGATCGGCACCGGGCCGGGCAATCCCACTCCTGACGACTCCACTGGGCGCCCCACCGACCAGTTCACCGTCACTTTGACTCTCCACCCGGCAAAGCGATATGAGCTGGTGGGCAAGCAGGTCAGCAGGGTGACCGAAGTGGGCCTCAAACGTGAGCTGGGATGCACCGATACCCTGCGACTGCAGGAGATACGCAAGGCGTCGATGGTCCTCAAGGCGGTCAGCAGCGACTCCACCGAAGAGGAGGCCGACGTCTCCTGCCCCAACGGCACTATCTACATCGTCACGATGACCGGCCGAGACACCCTGGGCCTGCGCGTCGAAGGTGACCAATCCGCCGGGGCGCCGTCCACCCTCACCCGGCGCTGACGGCTGCGCCCGCCGACCCGGCGGTGCCGAGCCCTTCCCATCCAGCGCCGGCTTCGCCGAGGTCATGACGCTCCGTTGCCTCCGCCCTCCGGTACGGACTTCCAGCTGCGGCCTCTGATGCGGGTGAGGCCGGTCGACGGCTGTTCGACGTCGTAGGAGACCTCGACCAAATCGGCAGCGTGCTGCGCGGCCTCCAGCGTGGTCGCCACCACGACGGCGACCGGCTGGCCGAAGAACCGGACGGCGTCGTACTGGAAGGCGCGCAGCCGCCGGCCCGGAACGGGTCCCGGGTTGTCGCGGTAGGCCGACGTGGGCTTGTCGAGGCGGCTGATCACGCCGCGGACGCCGCGCTGGGCTGACGCACGACGGCGACGACGTCACCGGGGCCGCTGCAACGACCCCGGCCGTGGCCGCATGGCTCGCTCTCATCCACCGCGCTTTCCCCAAGCCCTGGCGAAGACGTGCTTGCCCCTGGGCGCCACCGGCTACGCAGGGTAGATGGCCGTCCGGCTCGCCCGCCTCCCCCGACGTGGGCACCCTCACCGCGGCGGGAGGGCAGGGCCGGAGCGCGGCAGCGTCTTCGCCCTCGCAAGGCCCAGCCCCTCCTCAACTCGGCGGACTGGAGACCGTGGGCCGCCCTGCCTCCACGGCCTCGGCGACCCGGGCCGCCGTCTCCCGCAGCCACATGTGCGCCGCGTCGTGCATGTGGACCGGATGCCACCACAAGGCCTGCTGGATCGGCACGGCGTCATAGGGCGGTTCCATGATGCGGACGTGTGCGAGTCCGTCCAGCTCGTCGGCGAGACGCCTCTGCAGGAGAGCTACCCGGCGGGTGCGCGCGACCAGGAGTGGCATCAGCTGGAAACTGTCGACGGAGACCGCCACGCGCGGCTCGATGCCGAGCGTGGCGATCTGGCGGGCGGCGGGGGCGTCGTAGGCTCGTTGGTACGTCACCCATGGCAGTCGGGCCAGGTCGTCGAGGGTGAGCTGCTCGCCGACCTCGGGGTTGTCGTCGGCGACGAGGAAGACCCAGCTGTCCTGGTAGAGCTCGACCGTGGGGAAGCCGCGAATGATGCCGTGGGGCAGCAGCAGCCCGTCGACGGTGCTGAGCAGTGACCCGGTACTGTCGATGATTTCGTTCGGTACCTGTTTGAACCTGAGCCGGATGCCTGGTGCCTCGGCTTGGATGGTGCGGGCGAGTTCGGTGCCGAATACGGCAACCGCGTAGTCCGAGGCGATCAGCGTGAACTCGTGTTCCTCGCGGGAGGGGTCGAATTCGGCCTGACTGGCGAAGACGCGCTCCAGCAGGTCGCATGCGGTGGTGGTTCGGTCGAGGAGGGCCTGCCCGAGGGCGGTCAGTTCGTACCCTCCGCCCACCCGGGCGAGCAGGTCGTCGTCGAAGTGGCGGCGCAGCCGGGCCAGGGCCGCGCTCATCGCGGGTTGACTGAGCCCGATGCGCTGGCCGGCCCTGGTGACGTTGCGCTCCTGCAGGAGGGCGCGCAGGGCAACGACCAGGTTGAGGTCCAGGCTGGCCAAGTTCACGAAGCATCCCAATTCCGGAGCCGGCACCATCGGTATTCACCGGCTGGATTCTTATATACAGGAAATCGATTTCCCTGATTGCAATCTACGGGCCAGATTAGTGGCACCGCAATCGGGAGGAAATCTCCGTGACATCCGCAGCCACGCCGGCACCCTTCACCCCCTTCTCCGGACCGTTCGCCATCGGCACCCTCTCGGCACCGGGCGAGACCAGGTTCCCGAGCCTCGTGACGCCGGACGGCCGAGCGCTCGACCTGCGTGCGGCGCTGGACGAACCCGCATTGACCACGCTCACGCTTCTGGAGCGCTGGGACGAGGAGCTGCCGCGGCTGCACACCCTTGCAGGGGACCCGGCGCGCGACTGGCGGCCGCTGGCGGAGATGACGGTGCACGCGCCCGTCGAGCCCCGGCAGATCTTCCAGTCCGGCGCCAACTACCGGCAGCACGTGATCGACCTGGCGGTCGCACACCGCGCCCCGGACGACCCGCGCACCGTCGAGGAGGCCCGCGCCGAGGTCGCGGCGGTCATGGACAAGCGGGCCGCCGAGGACCTCCCGTACGTCTTCATCGGCCTGCCGACCACGATCAGCGGTCCCTACGACGACGTGGTACTGCCCGCCTGTGCCCAGAAGCCCGACTGGGAACTGGAACTGGCCGCGGTGATCTCCCGCCCCGCCTACCGGGTCACCGTGGACGAAGCCCTGGATCACGTCGCGGGCTACACCATCGCCAACGACCTGACCGACCGCGCGACCGTCTTCCGCCGGGACATGCCCCCGATCGGCACCGACTGGCTGCGCAGCAAGAACGCCCCCGGCTTCACCCCGCTCGGCCCGTGGATCGTCCCGGCCGGTTCCATCGCCGACCCCTCCGATCTACAGGTCACCCTGAAACTCAACGGGGAGACCATGCAGGACGAGTCCACCAAGGACATGATCTTCGACGTCGCACGGTTGATCTCATACATCTCCCAGACCGCCCGACTGCTCCCCGGCGACCTCGTCCTCACCGGCAGCCCGGCCGGCAACGGCATCCACTGGGGCCGGCTGCTGCGCGACGGCGACGTGATGGACGGCTCGGTCACCGGGCTCGGCGCCCAGCGCACCCGCTGTGTCGCGGAGGAGGCCCGATGAGCCAGATGAGCCAGATGAGCGCCGATCTTATCGACCGTACGGATCCCGAGGCGGCGATCGCCGAGGCCGCCAAGGCGTACTCGAACTGGGGCCGCTGGGGCGAGGACGACGTGCTCGGCACGCTCAACTTCCTCGACGAGGCCAAGCGCCGCGAGGGCGCAGCCCAAATCCGCGACGGCGTCAGTTTCTCCTTGTCACAGGCCTTCGACATGGACGGCCCGCAGAAAGGCTGGCGGCGGCGTACCAACCCGGTGCACACGATGCTCGCCACCGGCACCGACGCCGCTCTGGGCGGTCAGGGCTTTCCGCACGGTTTCGGTGGCGCCGATGACGTGATCGCCATGCCCTTGCAGTGCTCCACCCAATGGGACGGGCTCGGGCACATCTTCGATCACGGCAAGGCGTGGAACGGACGCCCGGCGGAGAAGGTCGTCACCTCCGAAGGCGACCTGGTCACCGGCATCGAGCACATGGCACCGCACGTCGCCGGGCGGGGCGTCCTCCTCGACGTGGGCCTGGTCATCGGCCAGGACGGCGAACTGCCCGACGGCTTCGCCATCACCGAGGAGCACCTGACCGCGACCGCCGCCTCGCACGGCGTGACCGTCGGTCGTGGCGACCTGGTCCTCGTACGTACCGGGCGGCTGGCCCGCGCCCGTCACGAAGGCTGGGGCGACTACGCGGGCGGACCGGCGCCGGGGCTGAGCTTCAGTACGGCCGGCTGGCTGCACCGGAGCGAGATCGCCGGGATCGCCACCGACACCTGGGGCTTCGAGGTTCGGCCCAACGAGTTCGACCACGCCTTCCAGCCGCTGCACCAGGTCGCCATCCCCCACATCGGTCTGCTCATCGGTGAGATGTGGGACCTCGACGCCCTCGCCGCACATTGCGCCGCCGACGGCCGGTACGAGTTCTGGCTCACCGCCGCGCCACTGCCCATCACCGGTTCGGTCGGCTCACCGGTGAATCCCATCGCCGTCAAGTAACGCCCTGGACTGCCGGGCGGGCCGCGCCCGGACGGCAACGCCACCCTCGCCCGCCCGGCCCGCAACCCCCCCCTCTGCCGCTCGAAGTCGGACGGCACCATCTCAGGGAGAACCCATGAACGATCCCCGCCCCCGCACCGTCCTCGTCATAGGCGGCGGCGCGTCCGGCAACGCCGTGACCGTGCTGCTGCGGCGGGCGGGCATCACCGTGGAACTGATCGAGGCCAAACCCGACTGGAACGTGCTCGGCTCCGGCATCACCCTGCAGGGCAACGCACTGCGCGTGCTGCGCGAAGTCGGCGTATGGGACAAGGTCCGGGAGAGCGGCTACGCCGTCGACGCCGTCGGCCTGGCCGCGCCCGACGGGACCGTGTTCCATGTCCAGCAGGACATCCGCACCGGTGGGGACGACCTGCCCCCGATCTTCGGCATGCAGCGGCCCCGGCTCCAGGAGATTCTGTGTGAGGCCGTTCTCGAGAGCGGCGCGACGGTACGCCTCGGCACCACCGCCGAGGAACTGGTCCAGGACGCGTCCGGCGTCACCGCCCGGTTCAGCGACGGCACCGAGGGCCGCTACGACCTTGTCATCGCCGCCGACGGCGTCAGCTCCCGCACGCGCGCGATGATCGGCATCAGCGACAAACCCGAACCGACCGGCATGGCCATCTGGCGTGTCCCCGCGCCCCGCCCCGAGGGCGTGGAGCGCATGAACCTCTCCTACGGCGGAACCTGCTACATCGCCGGCTACTGCCCCACCAGCAAGAACACCCTCTACGCCTACCTCGTCGAGGCCAACCGCGACCGCGCCTGCATCGACCCGGCCTCGTACGCGGACGAGATGCGGCGGCTGGCCGCGCCCTACGGGGGTGCGTGGCCGGAGATCGCCGCGAGCATCACCGACCCGGCCGAGGTCAACTACACCTGGTTCGAGCGGCTGCTCGTCGAGGGCTCCTGGCACCGCGGCCGGGTCGTCCTGATCGGTGATGCGGCCCACGTCTGTCCCCCCACGCTCGCCCAGGGCGCGGCCATGTCGCTGGAGGACGCCTCCGTACTGGCCGAGATGCTGAGTGAGGAGCAGGACTGGAGTTCCCTCGACGCCCTGCTGACCGGCTTCTACGAACGCCGGATCGACCGTGTCCGCATGGTGGTCGAAGCATCCGTGCAACTCGGTCAGTGGCAGCTGGACGGCGTCCGTGACGCCGACGCACCCGGTCTGATGGGCCGCACGATGTCCGTCCTGAAGGAGACCCCGTGAACTCCGTGAACCCCGTGAGTTCCCAGAACAGCGCACCCACGATCGACGTCCACGCCCACGTCCTGCTCCCTCAGGTCGAGGACGCCGTCGCCGGACACCCCGGGCTGGCCGCCGCCCGCGATCTCGACGCCCGCCGCAACGGCCCCGAGGCCATCGCCGTCAGCGGCCCGATGTTCCGCGACCGCTTCCCGAGGCTGACCGACGTCAAGGCCCGGCTCGCCGCGATGGACGCCTCCGGGGTAGACGTCCAGTTGGTCTCGCCGTCTCCGTCGCACTACCACTACTGGGCCGACGAGGACCTGGCCCGTACGGTGTGGGCACTGGCCAACGAGGGCACCGCCGCGCACGTCGCCCAGGCCCCGCAGCGGCTGCACGGCCTCGGCCTCGTCCCGCTCCAGCACCCGGGCCTCGCCGTCGAAGCCCTCGAGCACGCCCTCGGCCTGGGCCTGCGCGGTGTCGAGATCTCGAGCCACGCGCCGGGACGCGAACTGTCCGACCCCGCGTACGAACCGTTCTGGACACGGGCCGAGGAAACCGGCGCGATCCTCTTCCTGCACCCCTTCGGCTGCACGCTCGACGAGCGCCTCAACCGGTGGTACCTGTCCAACACCGTCGGCCAACCGACCGAGAACGCCGTCGCCCTGTCCCATCTGATCTTCTCCGGAGTCCTCGACCGGCACCCGGGGTTGCGCATCGTCGCCGCCCACGGCGGCGGCTATCTGCCCACCCACATCGGCCGCTCCGACCACGCCTGGCTCGCCCGCACCGACACCCGCGGCTGCGCGCACCCGCCCAGCAGCTACCTCAAGCGGCTGTACTTCGACTCCCTCGTCCACGACCCGGACGTCCTGCGCGAGCTGATCCGGGTGACCGGCCCAGACCGGGTGCTGCTCGGCTCCGACTTCCCCTTCGACATGGGCACCGACGACCCGCTCGGTGCTCTGCGCGACGTCATCGACCTGCCCGCCCCCCACTTCCACGCCGTACGCGGCGGCAACGCGGCAGCGCTGCTGCGTCTCACCTGAGGAGCCCGACATGACCAACCGTCTGCTCACCCACCTGCGACACGTCGACCTCGCCGTGCCGGACTACGACAAGCAGCTCGACTTCTACGCCGGCGTCTGGGGCCTGACCAAGGTCGCCGAGGACTCCGGCATCTCCTTCCTGGCCGCCGAGGGCTCCCCCGAGCAGTACATCGTCCGGCTCCGCAAGGCCGAGGAGAAGCGCCTCGACCTCATCTCCTACGGCGCGGCGAACTCCGCCGACGTGGACACACTCGCCGAGCAACTCCTCGCAGGTGGAGTGCAGTTGATCTCCCAGCCGGGCAAGATCGACACCCCCGGCGGCGGCTACGGCTTCCGCTTCTTCGACATCGACGGCCGCACCATCGAGGTCTCGGCCGACGTCGAGGCACGCCGGCACCGTCGTATCGAGGAGAAGGAGTCCATCCCGGTCCGTCTCTCGCACGTCGTCCTGAACTCCCCCAACATCAACGCCACCCGCGCCTGGTACGAGCAGCACCTCGACTTCCGGCTGTCCGACACGATGGCCTTGCCGCACATGGGCGACGTCATGCACTTCATGCGGATCAGCAACCAGCACCACTCCATGGCCATCGCCAGCGGTCCGCACACCTCCCTGCAACACCTCTCCTTCGAGATGCGCGGCATCGACGAGTACATGCGCGGCTCCGGCCGCGTGATGCGCTCCGGCGCCCGCAAGATCTGGGGTCCCGGACGGCACATGGCGGGCGACAACACCTTCACGTACTTCCTCGACCCGCACGGCAACACCGTGGAGTACACCACCGAGCTCGAAAAGCTGGACGAGGACACCTGGCACCCGCACATCTACGACCTGACGAAGCCCGAGAACGCCGACCAGTGGGGCACGTCCAACCCGATGAACGAGATGGTCGCCAAGGAAATGCTCAACGACGTCGACCGCGGCGTCTTCGTCGCTCCGCCGGTCTGACCCCTTGACCCCGGGGGCTCGGCGCACTTCCCCCGCCCTGCCATGCCGCCGCGCCCCCGGCCTGTGTCAACCCACCCAGCACCCTAGGACTGCCATGCGCTTCGCCATGTACGAACAGCACGGCCGCAGCCGTCTCGCCACCGTCGAGGACGACGGCACCCTCTACCCCTGCCCCGGCGCGGGGACGCTTCTCGACCTGATCCAGGCCGGTCCCGAGGCACTGCGCGAGGCGGGCAACGCAAGCCTGGACGTGCCGCGCGGCCCGCACGTCTCCCAGGTGCGACTGCTGCCGCCGCTCCAACCGCCGTCCGTACGCGACTTCGTCACGTTCGAGGAGCACGTCGAGGGTGTACGACGCAGCATCGACGGAATCCCGGGCGCCCCGGACGCCTGGTACGACGCGCCCACCTTCTACTTCACCAACCCCTACGCGGTCATCGGCGCCCACGACGACGTCCCGGTGCCGCCCGGCAGCCGGGCACTGGACTTCGAACTCGAAGTCGCCGCCGTCATCGGCCGCGAGGGCCGCGACCTCACCCCCGAGCAGGCCCGCGACCACATCATCGGCTACACCATCTACAACGACTGGTCCGCACGCGACCTGCAGTCCCGCGAGATGCAGGTCAGCCTCGGCCCCTGCAAGGGCAAGGACACCGCCACCACCCTCGGCCCCTGCCTCGTCACCGCGGACGAGCTGGAGCCCTACCGCGACAGCGACGGATTCCTGCGCCTGGCGCTGACCGCCGAGATCAACGGCGAGGTCGTCGGCAAGGACCTGTTGTCCAACATGAGCTGGACCTTCGAGGAGATGACCGCCTACGCCTCCCGCGGCACCTGGGTCCGCCCCGGCGACGTACTCGGCTCCGGCACCTGCGGCAACGGCGGCTGCCTCGCCGAGCTCTGGGGCGTACGCGGCCGCCAGGACCCGCCGCCGCTCAAGCCCGGCGACACCGTCACCCTCACCGTCGAGGGCATCGGCACCGTCTCCAACACCGTGGTACCCGGTGCCGAACCGGTGGCCGTCCCTCGCGCCCGTAGGCGCCCGCGAGCGCGCCCGTGAACCGCGCACTGATCATGGCGACACGCAAGATCACCAAGGCCTCGAACCAGGGCTGAGACAACCCAAAAGCCCCTCGGCGAGCACGGGCCACGCGCACACCCAGGGCTTCCTGGCCGGGCACCGACCCTGTATGGGAGAAGCCCGCCCTCCCCAACTACCAGGTCAGCGACGACCAAGGCCGAGGAAATCCACCATGAAGAAGCTTCCCGCCCAGCGCGGCCGCGTCGCCGTCATCGGCGCCGGGCCCGGTGGCATGGCCGCCGCACTCTCCGTCCACCAGGCCGGCCACGAGGTCGTGCTGTTCGAGCGCTACCCGCACGCCAGACCCGCCGGCAACATCCTCAACCTGTGGCCGCCACCCATCAAGGCACTCGGGCTGCTCGGAGTGAACATCGAGGACCTGGGTGCGCCCTGTACGTCCGAGTTCCGCAACGCCCGCGGGCGCCGCCGGGTCCGCGCGGCCCTCCCGGAGCAGGTTGTCCGCGACTACGGCGGTGGCTTTGTCGGCCTGCTGCGCCCCGAGCTGTACGAGCGGCTGCTCGACGCGCTGCCCAAGGGAGTCCTGCGGGTCAACCACACGGTGGAGCGCGTCGAGCAGGACGAGAGCGGTGTTCGACTGCACCTCGCGGACGGACGAGTCCACGAGGCGGACCTCGTGATCGGCGCGGACGGCATCGATTCCCTGGTCCGCCGCACTCTGTGGGGCGCCAGCCCCAAGCGCGAGCACAACCTGCACATCTTCGGCGGCTACACCTTCGACGAGAGCGTCGAGACCGAGCCCGGGATGTGCGTCCTCTCCCACACCCGCACTGTGCAGGGCAGCTGGACCGCCATCCGCGACAAGGGACGTGACGGCCACCAGTGGTGGATACTCGAAGCGTTCGACGCAAGCCGGGAGTTCTCGGGGGACCTGCACTCGACCGCGACCAGCCTCGGTCAGGCCTTCGTCCGTCCGCTCCCCCAGCTGATCGCCGCGACCGACCCCGCGCACGTTCAGCGCTGGGTGATCCGCGACCGCAAGCCGCTGAAGCAGTGGTCCAAAGGCCGCGCCACTCTCGTCGGCGACGCCGCCCATCCCACCTCCCCGTACGCGGGGTACGGCGCCGGTATGGCCACCGAGGACGGCTATTTCATCGGCCGCCGCCTGGCAGGGGTGGACCTGAGCGACTACGACGCTGTCCGCCACGCACTCGACGCTTTCGAAGCCCCCCGCAAACCGCACACCGCCCGGCAGTCCCAGCACGCCTACGTCCTGGGGCAGGTCTTCCATCACGCGCCGCGCGCTCTGCAACCGGTCCGGGACGCGATCCTGGACCGCACCCCACTGATGCAGAAGGTGGTCGGTGACTCCACCCCCAGCTCGATCCTCACTCAGCTCAGTGAGATCGACCGGGCCGAAGCCCGCTTCACCGCACTCCTCGGTCTCGGCGAGGCGCACGACACCGCTTCCTGAACCACGTGGCCGGGGCCGCGCCCGCCACCGGCGGGGCGGTCGTTGTTCCATGGCAACAGGCCGCCCGACGCACGCCCCGCACAGAACGCCAAGCGTTCATCGGGAACTTCGAGAACACCTCTCCTACGCTCCGCGACCGTCGGTCAACGCATCGCCGGGATCCGCTCGGAAGTGGCCGAGCGCGGTCCAAGCCCGGGACCAGGGGTTTCGCCCCAGGTGGGTTTCATCAGGGCAGCGTCCCGACCGGTTCGTGCACAGCGTGCCGGAAGGGGTGATCGTGGATCACGCCCTGAGCGAGACCGGCGAGCCCTCGGGACTGTTCACGCGGGTCGGCGGAGACCAATGGGAGGCCGACTTCGTCGTCGATCCGGGCGAGGGCGCGTTCACCGCCCTACGGCTCGACGGTGGCCACTGTTACCGCCTGCACGTTGCCGTGAGCGAAGTCACCGCCGTCGCACGGATCGGACAGGTCCGGTCGGTTCTCGGCTCCCGTCCGCTGCCCGATTCCCCTATCACCCTTCGCGTCCGCTCCACGGAGCCCACTTGGCACGGACCGGACGACATCGAACTGGGCATCGGTTACGGGGCCGGCACGGATGTCCTCGCCCGCCTGGACGGACGCTACCTTTCCACCGAAGTGGCGGGCGGGTTCACCGGGCGCTTGGTCGGTATGTGGACCGACTCAAGGGAGGTCCTTGTGCGCCGGGTCCGGTTCGCCGAACGACGCGTGTGACACCGCCCCGTAACGGATGCAGGCCGCCAAGAATGGTCCACGTCGAGGGCGTGCACCACGACGAAGTCGTGGTGCGGTGTCCTCGGCCAGCCGGTAGCGGCCGTGCAGCCGCCCCTCTCGTTCCCGGACCACGCCGGACTCCCATGCCCACGCGGCGTCGGTCTTATGCTGGATGCTGGCCAGGTGCTTGACGGTGGGCAGGGACACCACCAGCTGCTCGCAGATCTTCTGGTTGACGCGGCCCACCGCGACCAGCCGGGCCATGTCCGGTTCCCGCTCGGTCAGCGGGCCGACGACCTCCGGCTCGGGTCGCGTGGAGGACGGCTCCCTCAGCAGCCGGCCGGTGATCCTTCCACAGCGGCCGGCACCCTGGACGTCACCCGGGCGCTGGCAGGCCAGCGCGTCGCCGCGGGTGGCGGCCCGCACCGCACCTACGCCCTGCTGCACATGGCCGGAACCCCGTTGCGGGTCCTTGACACGGTCCGCAACCAGGAGACTCTGATCCCGGTCACGGTGCTGGCAGGCGGCGCTGACGCAACGGGGCTGCTCTGCGGAAGATCACTAACGCTGACCGGCGGCGACTCGTCCCTCGACACAGGCGCGATCGTTCTCGCGGCGCGCTTCGTCGCCGGAGTCGGAGAGATCCTGACGGCCGTCGGGCCCAATGCAACAGAGCGTAGTCAGCACCAAGTCAGCACGGGACAGGTGAAGACGGGTGAGGCCGTGGGCTTTGAGTCAGCACCAAACCAGCACGGGAGTCAGCACCGCACCATCAAATCACCCTGAACTACGCGTC
>NZ_DF968404.1:0-17124 GCF_001270025.1 Streptomyces azureus
GCTGACGCGGCATAGGTATGCACCAATCACGCACCTGCTTTCCGACGGACGCGCAATTCCCACGCCGTCCTGCGGCTGGAAGGAAATGGTTCAGTGCAATCCCCCTACCCCCCACGCCCGCCGTACCCGCCGCGACCCGGAACGGGGTCCGCGGATTCCGATCGCGATCTCCTCGCCCGGACCGGTGATCCCGGTGAAGGCCCGCGCGCCGCTGCGCTGTTGCTGGCCCGGCACTGGCGGGCGGCGTACGAGTACGCCGTGATCTGCCTGGCCTCCTCGCAGGATTCGGCGTCGATGGCGGCCGCCGCCGCGTTCCGCAGGGAACTCGCCCGGCCGGGCGGCGGCGCCCTGCGCCCGCGGCTGCTCGCGGCCGTGCGGGACACGGTCGGGGAGTGGGCCGCCGACGACGGCATTTCGGGAGTACTGCCGGAACTCCGTAAACCCGTCGGCGCCCGCGGTCTGCGTGCCGCTCGGTCCACGACGTCTGAAAGGCGGCGGCTCGCCGAGCGCGCATTCCGGGCCCTTCCGGGGGCTTCCCAATGCCTGCTCTGGCACACGGAGGTCGAGGCCGAGCCCATATCCGTACCAGCCGGTCTGCTGGGAGTGGACGTCCGTACCGCGTCGGCCGCGCTGGAGCAGGCGCGCGAGCAATTCCGGGCGGGTTGCGTCCGGGCCCATCGAGAACTCGCGCCGACGCAGGAATGCCGCTTCTACAACCGTCTGCTGGACGTTCCGATGCGCCGCGGCGGGGCCCTGCTGCCGGATGTGCAACGGCATCTGATGGCCTGCCGCTACTGCCGGCACGCCGCCGAGCAACTCAGCCATTTCGAGGGCGGGCTGGAGGACCTGCTCGTCGAGACCGTGCTCGGCTGGGGTGCCCGCCGCTACCTCGAATCACGTCCGGGCCGTGGCGGGGGCCGGGGTGTCCTGCCCGCGGTCCCGGCCGGTGGCCGTCACCGGCTGCGGGCCCATGCCCTGCCGACGGGCGGCCGGCTCGGGCCTTCGAGGAGACACACGAAGGCGCTGGCCGCCGCGGTCGGAGTGACCTCCCTCGTCCTGCTCGCGACGCTGCTCGCCGCCAGGGGCTGGACGGAGGAAGGCGGCACCGTCGCGCCCCAGGCCACCTGGGGAGCGGTCAGCGGCCACTCCGTCGCCCCGGATTCCGCGGGGGCCTCCTCGCCCGGCCTCCCGTCGGCCGCGTCCGCCGGCCACACCGCCGAAGTGGCCCGTGGGCAGTTGCGCAACCTCGACGCCGGCCTGTGCCTCGACGCCCGGGGCGGCCAGGCCAGGGCCGACGCCCGTGCCGTCCTGGCCTCCTGCTCCGCCGCCGGGTCCCTCCAGTGGTCGTACCAGGACGACGGCATGCTGCGCAGCGCCGCCGACCCCACCCTCTGCCTCGGCTCCGACCCCGCGGAGGGCTCGGTCGTCCTGGCCGGCTGCCTCGTGCACGCCGGAGTGGTGCGCTACGACCTGACCGTGCGCGGCGAACTCCTGCCGCGCGGCGGCAAGGGACTGGCCGTCGCCCACGGCAAGGGCCGGAACGTGATCGTCGCCGGGCGCGACGGATCCGAGGCGCAGCGATGGGCGCTGGAACCGGAGGCTGCTCCCGGGGGCGACGCGGGGGAGCCGGGGGAGTGGCGGGGGCAGGACGCGCCTCGGAAGAGCGGCCGGAAGGAGAGCGGCCGGAACGAGAGCCGTCAGAAGGAGAGCCGCCGGGAGAAGGAGCCGTACGGGGGTGCCCCGCCCGGGCATCTGCCCGAGCCCCCGCGGAGCAAGCCCGGGGAACTGCCGCAGGAGCGGTACGAGACGCGGTTCGCCCAGGCGGACTGCTGCGACGCAGCCGAACCGGGACGGGCCCCCGGCGACACCGGCGCGCCCGACACCGACGTACTCGGTCCCGCGACCCACGCCGACGTCCTCGGTTCCGCGACAACCACCGCGACCACGGCCGTGACGACGCTCCACTCCACCGCGCTTCCGTAAACCGGGTCTGCGCAGGGTCGTGCCGTCCAGGGGCACCCCACCCGTGCCGGGTCGGCTTTCCGGGGCAGCGGCCCGGTCCGGCGGCCCGGTCCGGCGGGCCGCTCCCGAGGCCGCCCCGGCCTCCGGCGTCACTCGCGAGGTCACCCGTCGCCTCACCCGGTCGGGTGGCCCGCCCCCGGCCCGCGGTCCCCCCCCGGTCCCCCCGGTCCGCGGGGATGTCCGGTGAGGTGTCAGTCCGTCCTGGTACGGGCGGCACCGTTGCCGGCGGTTGTGGGCCGCCCGAGCTGCGCCCACCCGTTACGCGGGGCCCTCCCCGGACCTGTCGCTCGACCAGCCCGTCCGCGTGCCGGCCGGGTACCGGCGGCTCACCCCGCGGGCCGGGGAGCAGCGGCCGGTCACCATGCGCATCGGGCCGCGGACCCTGTCTCCCGGGACCCGAAGGCCCACGACCTGGGTGCTCGGCACGGGGCCGCGCGACTTTTGGATCGGGGCATCGTCACGGGACCTGCGGCTGCGGCCGAGTGCACGCGTGGTCGGCTGACGCGGCGCCCACCGCACAGCCGGCGACGCATGGCCGGGAGGCGCCTGGCATCGAACCGGAACAAACTGGTACTCCTCCTGAGGCCGTCGCAGAACCCAGGGAGTCACTCATGCCCGAGGCCCCGCGCCAGGACAGCAGCACGCAACCGACCGACGAGGAACTGCGCGCGCTGGACGCCCACTGGCGGGCCGCCAACTACCTGGCGGCCGGTCAGATCTACCTGCTGGCGAATCCGCTGCTGACCGAACCGCTGCGGCCCGAGCACATCAAGCCGCGCCTGCTGGGCCACTGGGGCACCTCGCCCGGGCTCAACCTCGTCCACACGCACCTCAACCGGGTGATCAAGAACCGCGCGCTGGACGCCCTGTGCATCTGGGGCCCGGGCCACGGCGGCCCGTCGGTGCTGGCCAACTCCTGGCTGGAGGGCAGCTACAGCGAGACCTACCCGGACGTGACGCGGGACGCGCAGGGCATGGAGCTGCTGATGCGGCAGTTCTCGTTCCCCGGCGGCGTGCCCAGCCACGTGGCCCCGGAGGTGCCCGGCTCGATCCACGAGGGCGGCGAGCTCGGCTACTCCCTCGCCCACGCCTACGGCGCCGCCCTCGACCACCCCGGCCTGCTGGTCGCCTGCGTGATCGGCGACGGCGAGGCGGAGACCGGCCCGCTGGCCGGCTCCTGGCACGCCAACAAGTTCCTCGACCCCGTCCACGACGGTGCCGTCCTGCCGATCCTGCACCTCAACGGCTACAAGATCGCCAACCCGACGGTGCTGTCCCGCATCCCGGAGCCCGAGCTCGACGCGCTCCTGCGCGGCTACGGCCACGAGCCGATCCACGTCAGCGGCGACGATCCGGCCGCGGTCCACCGCGCGATGGCCCAGGCGATGGACACCGCGCTGGACCGCATCGCCGAGGCCCAGCGCGCCGCCCGCGAGGAGGGCGTGACCGAGCGCCCGCACTGGCCGGTGATCGTGCTGCGCACCCCGAAGGGCTGGACCGGCCCTGCCGAAGTGGACGGCGAGCCGGTCGAGGGGACCTGGCGTTCCCACCAGGTGCCGCTGGCCGGTGTCCGTGACAACCCGGATCACCTGCGGCAACTGGAGGCCTGGCTGCGCTCCTACCGGCCCGAGGCGCTGTTCGACGCCGAGGGCCGGCCGGTCGCGGATGTCCTGGCCTGCGTCCCCGAGGGCGGCAGGCGGCTCGGCGCCACCCCGTACGCCAACGGCGGGTTGCTCGTCCGCGACCTGCCGATCCCGTCCCTGGACGACTTCGCCGTCCCCGTCGACAAGCCGGGGACGACCGTGCACGAGCCCACGCGCGTCCTCGGCGACCTCCTGGCCCAGGTCATGCGGGACACCGCCGACCGCCGCGACTTCCGTCTGGTCGGCCCGGACGAGACCGCCTCCAACCGGCTCCAGGCCGTCTTCGACGCCAGCGGCAAGGCCTGGCAGGCCGAGACCCTCGACGTCGACGAGCACCTCGACCGGCACGGCCGGGTGATGGAGGTCCTCTCCGAACACCTCTGCCAGGGCTGGCTGGAGGGCTATCTGCTCACCGGCCGGCACGGGCTGTTCTCCTGCTACGAGGCGTTCGTGCACATCGTCGACTCGATGGTCAACCAGCACATCAAGTGGCTGCGCACCTCCCGGCGCCTGCCGTGGCGCGCCCCCATCGCCTCACTCAACTACCTGCTGACCTCCCACGTGTGGCGGCAGGACCACAACGGCTTCTCCCACCAGGACCCCGGCTTCGTCGACCACGTCCTCAACAAGAGCCCCGAGGTCGTGCGGGTCTACCTCCCGCCGGACGCCAACACCCTGCTGTCCGTCGCGGACCACGCCCTGCGCAGCCGCGACTACGTCAACGTCGTCGTGGCAGGCAAGCAGCCCTGCTTCGACTGGCTGTCGATGGACGAGGCCCGGGCCCACTGCGCCCGCGGCGCCGGCATCTGGGAGTGGGCCGGCACCGAGGACGGCTCCCGCGCACCCGACGTGGTGCTGGCCTGCGCCGGAGACGTCCCCACCCAGGAGACCCTGGCCGCCGCGCACCTGCTGCGCCGGCACCTGCCCGACCTGTCGGTCCGCGTGGTGAACGTCGTCGACCTCGCCCGGCTGCTGCCCCGGGAGGAACACCCGCACGGCATGAACGACTTCGAGTACGACGGCCTCTTCACCACCGACAAGCCGGTGATCTTCGCCTACCACGGCTACCCGTGGCTGATCCACCGGCTGGCCTACCGCCGCGCCGGCCACCAGCACCTGCACGTGCGCGGCTACAAGGAGGCCGGCACCACGACCACGCCCTTCGACATGGTCGTCCGCAACGACCTCGACCGCTACCGCCTCGTCATGGACGTCATCGACCGCGTCCCGGGTCTCGCGGTGCGCGCCACGGCCGTACGCCAGCGCATGGCCGACGCCCGCACCCGCCACCACGCCTGGATCCGTGAGCACGGCACCGATCTGCCCGAGGTCGCCGAGTGGAACTGGAACGCCTGAGCCGCGGGGGACGTCTTGTCACCCGGTAGGCTTCCCGTGCTCGTAGGGAAGCACAGGGAAAGGATCAGGCGTTGCACGTCCAGGAGTGGCTCGAAACCGTACCCGCGGTGGCCGTCTACGCACTGGTGGGAGTGGTCATCGGCCTGGAAAGCCTGGGCATCCCGCTGCCGGGCGAGATCATCCTGGTCTCCTCCGCGCTGCTCGCCTCCCAGCACGGCGACATCGACCCCGTCGTCCTCGGCGCCAGCGCCACGGCCGGCGCGATCATCGGCGACTCCATCGGCTACGCCATCGGCCGCAAGGGCGGCCGCCCCCTGCTGGCCTGGCTGGGCGAGAAGTTCCCCAAGCACTTCAGCGAGGGCCACATCGCCACCGCCGAGCGGTCCTTCGAGAAGTGGGGCATGTGGGCCGTCTTCTTCGGCCGCTTCGTCGCCCTCCTCCGCATCTTCGCGGGCCCCCTCGCGGGCGTGCTGCGCATGCCGTACTGGAAGTTCGCCGTTGCCAACGTCCTCGGCGGCATCCTCTGGGCAGGCGGCACGACGGCGGTCATCTACTACGTCGGCATCGTCGCCGAGTCCTGGCTGAAGCGCTTCTCGTGGCTGGGCCTGGTGGCGGCGGTCCTCGTCGGGCTCACGTCGATGCTGGTACTCAAGCGCAAGGCGAAGAAGGCCCAGCCCGTAACCGCTGCCGAGTGAGACGCCCTGCCGCTACGCGTGCACCTCGCGATGCGCCTTCGCCAACTCGGCGTACATCGTGCCGTTGAGGGTGACGCCCTGCCGCTCCTCCTCCGACAGCTCCCGCCGGACCTTCGCGGGCACTCCCGCCACCAGGGACCCGGGCGGCACGACCATGCCCTGCGGCACCAGCGCCTGCGCGGCGACGAGCGACCCGGCTCCGATCACCGCCCCGTTCAGAACCGTCGCCCCCATACCGATCAGGCAGTCGTCCTCGACGGTCGCCCCGTGCACCACCGCGTTGTGCCCGAGGGACACCCGCTCACCCACCGTGACGGGAAACCCCGGGTCGGCATGGAGGGTGCAGTTGTCCTGGACGTTGCTGCTCGCGCCGACGGAGATCGTCTCGACGTCACCGCGCAGGACGGCCCCGTACCAGACGCTCGCTCCCACCCCCAGCGTCACACCCCCGATCACCGACGCCGTCGGCGCCACGAACGCCGTCTCGTCGATCTCCGGCTCCCTGCCCCCGATGCCCGTGATCATCGCCCGCTGACCCATGTCCGCCTCCCGAAAACGTCGTGGACAACCCGCACCGTACGCCACCTGGTAGGGCGAAGATCACAGGGCCTCGACGCCGTAGGGGTTCCCTCCGCTGAGTACGGTGACCTCGTGCCGAAGCGCAAGAACACGTTCTCATCCTGGCGGCGCGGCCTCGCGCAGCGCGCCGTCCACGCGGGTTGGGCCTGGGCGCAACGCACGGGTTCCGTGACCGCCGAACATCCCGGGCGCTACCGATTCGGCGCGATGGGAACAGGTACCAGACTGGCCTTCCCGCTCGGCACGGTCTTCGGCGAACCCTGGATCCACCTCGGTGCCCACTGCATCGTCGGCGAGCAGGTCACCCTCACCGCGGGCCTGATGCCCGACCTCGACCTCGGCCCGGACCCGATCCTGCGCATCGGCGACGGCGTCGTCCTGGGTCGCGGCAGTCACGTCATCGCCGACACGACGGTCGCCATCGGCAGCGACTGCTACTTCGGTCCGTACGTCTACGTCACGTCCACGAACCACTCCTACGACGATCCGCACGAGCCCATCGGCAAGCAGTGGCCGCGGATGGAGCCGGTGGAGATCGGGCCCGGCTGCTGGATTGGCACGGGCGCGGTGATCCTGCCGGGTGCCCGGATCGGGCGGAACGTGGTGGTGGCCGCGGGCGCGGTCGTCCGGGGCGCGGTACCGGACCACGCCGTGGTGGCGGGCGCGCCGGCACGTGTCGTACGGCGCTGGACACCGGCCGACGGCTGGCAGCCGCCGCTGCGCACCCCGCCGCCGGTGCCTATACCGGAGGGCGTCACGCCCGAGCAGCTGTGCGCCCTGTCGGGCCTGGACGAGGAGACGGCGGCCCGGCTCGCCGAGCCGGCCGAGGAGGCGGCGGCCGGACTGGCCGAGCTGGAGCCGGGATCCTGAACTGCCCCGGCCGGCTCAGCCCGACGCCAGCAGAACCGTCCCCACCAGGGCCAGCCCCGCACCCGCGGCCTGCACCGCCCGCAGCCGTTCGCACAGCACACCGCGCGCGGCCACGGCGGTCACCACCGGGTAGAGCGAGGCGAGCACGGCGGCGACGGTGACCGGGCCGTGCTGGGCGGCGATCGAGTACGTGCCGTTCGCGGCGACGTCCGCGAGGCCGACGAAGGCCAGCGCCGGCAGGGATCGCCACGGGAAGCCGTCCGCCGGAAGGGCGGGCGCACCGCGCCGCGCCGACACGTACAGCGCCAGTCCGCCGGCGGCGACGTTCGTCACCCGCTGCACGAACAGCGCGAGGAACAGCCCGGTCAGCGTGGTCGACGCCTCGGCGATCAGGGCCATCACCGCGCCGAAGCCGAAGGCCGCGAGGAGGGTCAGGGCGATGGCCTGGCGCTGCACGGGGGCGCCGCGGAACTGGGGGCCGCCGGCCAGGCAGACACCGGCGACGGCGACCAGGATGCCGACGAACTGAAGTACGCCGGGGCGCTCGCCCAGCACCAGGCCCACGCCGACCGGCACGGCCACCCCGATCGAGCCCAGCGGTGAGACCACACCCATCGGGCCCAGCGCGAGCGCCTTGTAGAAGGCGAGCATCGCCACCGGGCCGACCAGACCGGCGGCCACGGCGAACCACAGCTGCGGCCCCGCCTCGCTCCAGCCACCGGTCGCCACCACCAGCACGCCCAGCACGACCACCGCGATCGACTGCGAGACCACGACCACCGTCAGCGCGGGCGTTCGCCGGGTCAGCAGTCCGCCGCCGAAGTCGGCCAGTCCCCACAGCAGGCTGGTGGCCAGGGCGAAGAACGCTGTCATGGGACGGATGCCTCGCAGTACAGTTCGGTGAACGATCGGGTCAACCACACCGTAGTGCAGTCAGTTGCACTATGTCATACAGAATATTGGACGGAATGTGTCGGACCTCGACCTGCTGACCCAGTCCCTGGCGCGCAGCGTCAAGCACTGGCGCGCGGTGCGCGGCTTCACCCTGGACGTGCTCGCCGCCCGGGCGGGCGTCAGCCGCGGCATGCTCATCCAGATCGAGCAGGCCCGCACCAACCCCAGCCTCGGCACGGTCGTCAAGATCGGGGACGCGCTCGGCGTCAGCATCACCACCCTCCTCGACTACGAGCGGGGCCCGAGGGTCCGCATCGTTCCCGCCGAGCAGGCCGTACGGCTGTGGCACACCGAGGCCGGCAGCTACAACCGGCTGCTCGCGGGTACCGAGGCGCCCGGCCCGCTGGAGATATGGGACTGGCGGCTCATGCCCGGCGAGAGCAGCCCGTCCGACCCGCACCCCGCCGGCACGATGGAACTCCTCCACGTCACGGCCGGGGAGCTGACGCTCACCGTCGACGGCGTGGAGCACCGCGTCCCCGCCGGCGCGAGCGTGTCCTTCGAGGCCAACCTCCCGCACACGTACGGCAACACCGGCGATGTGCCGATGGAGATGATGATGGCCGTCTCGGTGCCGCCCGTGACCTGAGACACCCGGTCCGAGAGCGGCCCGGTGTTGTTAGCGTGCCGCCATGCGCGCACCCATCGGACACTTCGACGACGCCCGTACGGCCCCCGCCTGCCTCGACGAGCTCACCGGCCCGGTCGCCGACGCCGTACGCCACTGGCACGGCAGCGTCCCCGCCGACCAGATCCTCTACGTCGACACCGACCCGGAATGGGCCGACACGGCCACCTTCGTGGAGCACTACGGCCGCGACCTGCTGGAGCGGTCCGCGAACTGCGTGGTCGTCGCGGGCAAGCGCGGCGGCGAGTCCACGCTCGCCGCGTGCGTGGTGCTGTCCACCGCCCGGGTCGACGTCAACGGCGTCGTACGCCGCCAACTCGGCGCCCGCAAGGCCTCGTTCGCCGCGATGGACACGGCGACCGGGGAGACCGGCATGGAGTACGGCGGCATCACACCGCTCGGACTGCCAGGCGGCTGGCCCGTGCTGGTGGACGCGGCCGTCGTCGACCTGCCGTACGTGCTGGTCGGCAGCGGCCGGCGGCGCGGCAAGCTGCTGGTGCCGGGCAAGGTGTTCGCGGAACTGCCGGGCGCGGTGGTGCTGGAGGGGCTCGGGGTCGCCTGAGGGCAGTCCTACACCGCCGCGTGGTGGGCCAGCGGGAGGTGCGGGTCGGCCTCGCCCGGGGCCGGTTCCGGGTCGGCGTGGACCAGGGCCGCGGTGAGGCGGGGCACGGCGTGCAGCAGCGCGTGCTCGGCGTCGACGGCGATGCGGTGGGCCTGGCGTACGGTCACGTCACCGTCCACCACGACCGCGACCTCGGCGCGCAGCCGGTGACCGATCCAGCGCAGCCGCAGCTCACCGACCCCGCGCACCCCGGGGACCTCGGTCAGCGCCCGCTCGGCCCGGTCCACCAGGGCCGGGTCGACCGCGTCCATCACCCGGCGGAACACCTCCCGCGCGGCGTCCCGCAGCACCAGCGCGATCGCCGCCGTGATCGCCAGCCCGACGATCGGGTCGGCCAGTTGCCAGCCCAGGGCCGATCCGCCGGCGCCCAGCAGCACGGCCAGTGAGGTGAAACCGTCGGTGCGGGCGTGCAGTCCGTCGGCGACCAGCGCGGCCGAGCCGATCGCACGGCCGACGCGGATGCGGTAGCGGGCCACCCACTCGTTGCCCGCGAAGCCGACGAGGGCGGCCAGGGCGACCGCCGGGACGTGCTGGACCGGGCGTGGGTCGAGGAGGCGGTCGATCGCCGTCCATCCGGCGAAGGCCGCCGACGCGGCGATCGTCAGCACGATCACCAGGCCCGCCAGGTCCTCGGCTCGCCCGTACCCGTAGGTGAAGCGCCGGGTGGCCCCGCGCCGCCCCAGCACGAAGGCGATCCCGAGCGGCACGGCGGTCAGCGCGTCCGCGGCGTTGTGCACGGTGTCCCCGAGCAGCGCCACCGAGCCGGAGGCGGCCACCACGACCGCCTGCGCCAGCGCCGTCCCCCCGAGCACCGCGAGCGAGACCCACAACGCCCGCATCCCGCGGGCCGAGGACTCCAGCGCCGGGTCGACCTTGTCGGCCGTCTCGTGGGAGTGCGGCGTGAGGAGGTGGGAGAGGCGGTGGCTCAGGCCGTGCCGGTGCCCCCGGTCGTGAGGGTGGGAGTGCTGGTGCCGGTCGCTCACGGGAGTCCCCTTCCGGTGCGTGCGAGTGGACGTGCCCACGCCCATGGCGCCATTATGTGCGTATGAGCGCACGCATGCACCTGTCACCTGCGCACGATGCGCACCCGCGCAGCCCCGGCGAGGAGCACTTCGCGCTCGCGGCCGAAATCCTCGCCCTGCTCGGTGACCGCACTCGGCTCACCCTGCTGCACGCGCTGGCCGAGACAGAAGCCGACGTCACGACCCTCACTCAGAGGTGCGGGGCGGCCCGGCCCGCCGTCAGCCAGCACCTGGCGCGGCTGCGTCTCGCGGGCCTGGTGAACACGCGCAAAGAGGGCCGTCGGGTGATCTACTCACTCCGCGACGGCCATCTGCGCCGGCTCGTGGACGAGGCGCTGAACGTGGCCGACCACCGGCTCAGCGACCGGCCCGTCCACGACTGAGTCAGTACCGGACGGCCGTCCCCAGGTACTGCTCGGCGAAGGCGGCGGCCGCCGTCGGCGACGTGAACAGGCGGCGCAGCCGGGCGAGCGTGGTGCCCGCGCGGAACGGGTCGCCCGCCGCCGTGCCGTGATACACCTCGGACAGCCACTGCGAGAATTCCTGGTAGTCCCACACCCGCCGCAGGCACGCATCCGCATAGCCGCCGAGGCCGCTGTCGTCCCCGCCGGTCAGGCGGGCCACCAGGGCGTCGCCGAGCAGGAAGGCGTCGTGCAGGGCGAGGTTCAGGCCCTTGGCGGCGATGGGGGCGACCAGGTGGGCCGCGTCGCCGGCGAGGAAGAGCCGGCCGGACACCATCGGCTCGACCACGTAGTCGTGCATGTCCAGCACGCGCTTCTCGATCAGCCGCCCCTCGGTCAGCGGCGGCACACCGGATGCCCCGAGCCGCTCCCGGAGCTCCGCCCAGACGCGCTCGTGCGGCCAGTTCTCCGGGTCGTCGCCCGGGGGCACTGGAGGTAGTAGCGGGTCACCTCCGGGCTGCGAAGCATCTGCCCGGCGAACCCGCGTGCGTGGCAGCCGAAGAGCACGCAGTCGCCGGAGGGCGGCGCCTCGGCGAGGATCGCCAGCCAGCCGATGCCGTAGTCGTGCTGAGCGACCTGGACCCGCTCCGGCGGCAGCGAAGCCCGGGTCACGCCACGCGCCCCGTCACAGCCGGCCACGAAGTCGCAGTGCACCACCCGCCGTTCACCCGTCTCGGGGCAGACGTACGACACAGACGGCCGGTCGGTGTCGTAGTCGTGCAGCCGTACGTCCCGTACTCCGAAGCGGATCTCGCCGCCCCGTACGTCCGCGTACTCGCGCACCAGGTCCGTCACCAGCAAAGGCTGCGGGTAGACAAAGTGGTGACAACCTGTCAGCTCACCGTAGGAGAATCGGTGGCGTTCCCCTCCGAAGCGGAACTCGCACGCGGTGTGCAACTGCGCCCGGTCCAGTAGGTTGCCCGCCAGGCCCCGCTGCTGGAGTCCGCGGACGGCCCACTCTTCGATGACGCCGGCCCTCGGGTGCTGCTCGATGAACTCCCTGGTCTCGGCCTCCATGACCAGGCAGTCGACGGAGGCGGCCCGCAGGATGTTGCCGAGGGCGAGGCCGGCGGGGCCCGCGCCGACGGTGACGACCGGAAAGCGTTGTGCGGACGTGGAGTCGAGACGGGGCGGGGTGGAGGTCACCCTCACATTATCGGTGGTGTCAGGACAGCGGGGAACCGACCGCCGGGGAACGGCGGTCGGTTCACCTGAGCAGAATTCCGCCGCGGGGCGCGGAGGTCCGAGTCGGATCAGGAATGGATCTTGATGGGCGTCGTACACAGGCTCTTGGCGGCTGTGTCGCCGACGACCTCACTCAAGCACACCCGCATGGTGGTCCCGTTGGCGTACTTCTTGTCGAGTGTCGAGGGGAAGTAGACGCCGTAGTCGTCCTCCGTCTTCGGCGATTTCCTGCTGGAGGCCAGCTTTCCGTTGATGTACAACGTCAGCTTCGGGTGGCCCGAGATGCCGAGAAAGCGTCCGTAGATCGATTTGACCTTCAGACCGGTGCCCTGCACGTTGAGGCACACCATGTTCGACTCCTCGGTCGTCACCTGGTGAGTCGCGCACTCCTGGGCCGACGCGAACGCAGTGCCTGCGCCGGTGGCCACGAATACCGTGGACGTCAGCGGTATCAGCAGAGCGAGCACGGTCGCCCGCAAACCCTTGGTCTTCATGTGGGTTGCTTCTCCCCGGTTTCAAGTTGTTCCGCCTGACGTTCAGGCGTTTCATGACGATCACGCTATGCCGTTCACGGAGGAATCGGCTCAACGCTTTCCAATA
Source organism: Streptomyces azureus (assembly GCF_001270025.1). Lineage (NCBI taxonomy): Bacteria > Bacillati > Actinomycetota > Actinomycetes > Kitasatosporales > Streptomycetaceae > Streptomyces > Streptomyces azureus. Next base: position 12,638 of record NZ_DF968404.1, read on the forward strand.
CTTGGTCAGTTCATTTGGTGATCTTGGCGCTCGGTATCTCATGACGGTGCACAGCCGGAAGGCGGCGCCGCCCGCGCCGTATGAAGGGAACACCGTCAGCCGCCCACCGGGATGCCGTCACCCGATCAGTGGCCACGCTGAAAGGCTCAGTGCGCGGGCACGTCCACGACCACTACCTCGTCGATGCTGCGCTGGATCTCCTCGGGGCGTGAGGCGACGGCCCGGGCCCAGTGGTAGATGACCAGGGAGAAGACGGTGATGGCCAGGATGTCCCACCACAGCGGAATGTTGCCCCGCCCGCCGAAACCGCCCTGCCATGAGATCACGCCCATGCCGAGCAGGTAGACCGGAAGCCACTGGGCGGCCCTGAAGTCCATCCGGGGTGCGTCGGGCAGGTCCTTGCTCTTGGCGTAGAGGGCATAACCGCCGAGCAGTACGTAGCCGAGGACGATCGCCACGCCGAGCCGCCAGAGGACGTCCCAAGTGGCCCAGTAGATGACGAGGTTGGCCACCACGAAGGACAGCGGGGAGATCAGCCTGCCACCGGGGAGGCGGTAGGGGCGTTCGTGGTTCGGCAGCCTGTCGGTGAAGACGCCGTACGCCAGGGGGGCGCCCGCGTACATCAGGACGCTGGCCGAGGTGATGAAGCCGACCAGCTTCTGCCAGCTCGGGAAGGGGAGGAAGCAGAGGACACCCGTCACGAAGGAGAGGATCAGGCCGAACCACGGCACGCCGCGTGCGTCGACCTTCTCGAACAGCTTCGGCGCGTAGCCGTTCTTGGAGAGGCCGAAGGAGACGCGGGAGGTGGCGGTGGTGTAGATCAGGCCGGTGCCGCCGGGGGAGACCACGGCGTCGAGGTACAGCACGACGCTCAGCCAGCCCAGGCCCACCAGAGTCGCCAGGCCCGCCCAGGGGCCGTCGATCCCCGGGAACTTGAGGTCGGCCCAGCCGTGCGCGAACGTGCTGTGGGGCAGCGCGGCGATGAACACGACCTGGAGCAGGACGTAGATGATCGCACCGATCGCGACCGAGCCGAGGGTCGCGCGCGGCAGGTCACGCTTGGGGTTGCGGCTTTCCCCCGCGAGCTGGATCGCCTGCTCGAAGCCCAGCAGAGCGAAGATGATGCCGCTTGTGCTGATGGCGCTCAGCACACCCTTGGCGCCGAGCGGGGCGAAGCCCTCCGAGGTGAAGTTGCCCGGGTGGAAGTTGCCCACCGCGACCACGAAGATCGCGGCCAGCGGGACGGCGATCTTCCACCAGGTGGCCGCGCTGTTGGTGTGCGCCAACACCTTCACGCCGAGGAAGTTGACCGCGACGAAAACGGCCATCAGGAAGACCGCGACGATGAGACCGCTGGTCGTCAGGGTGCTGTCCTTCTGGTGCAGGAAGCCCTTCGCGAAGTCCCAGTGGCCGGCGTAGCCGATCATGGCCTCGACCTCGATCGGGGCCACGGTTGCCGCCTGCAGCCAGGCGAACCAGCCGAACGACATGCCGGCCAGGCCGCCGAACGCGTAGTGCGGATAACGGGCCGTGCCGCCCGCCACCGGGAACATGCCGCCGAGCTCGGCGTGCACCAGCGCGAGGAGGACGATGGCGACGGCGCCGATCACCCACGAGATGATCGCGGCCGGACCGGCCATCATGACGGCGTTCTTGGCGCCGTAGAGCCAGCCGGAGCCGATGATGGAACCGACGGAGGCCCACATCAGCCCGATGAGCCCGACGTCCCGGCGTAGTCCGCCCGGACTCCCCTTCACCCCCGGTACCGCATGGTCGACACTTACCATATTCTTAGGGGCCTCTCATAAAATGAACAGAGCGTTCGGCGTGCAAGAGGCCGTCAGGCTAGAAATCAATTGTCGACCGGCAGAAGACTGTTGCCGTGCATTTGACCGGACGCGGGGATTTCCTGGAGAAAGCTTCAGGAAACCTGTACGGGGAAATCAGGGAGCCGTTAAGGTCTCAGCCCAGTCGCGGGATCTCGATCGCCGGGCAGCGGTCCATCACCATCTCCAGGCCCGCGGCGCGGGTCCGGTCGTACGCCGCCTCGTCGATGACGCCGAGCTGGAACCACACCGCCTTCGCGCCCTTGGCGACCGCCTCGTCCGCGACGGCTCCGGCGAGATCGCTGTTCACGAACACGTCCACGACGTCCACGTCGAAGGGGATGTCCGCCAGACTGGCGTACCCCTGCTCGCCGTGCACCGTCTCCGCCTTGGGGTGCACGGGCACGACGCGCTTGCCGTAGCGCTGGAGCACGGCGGCGACGCCGTACGCCGCGCGCTGCCGGTTCGACGACAGGCCCACCACGGCCCAGGTGTCGCCGAGCTCGGTGAGGATCCTGCGGACCGTTGCCTCGTCGCCGTACACCGGCGGCCTCCTCGAAAGTCACGGAAGAACTGCTGTCGAACTGCTGTCTCCTCAACGGCGCGGGGTGCGCGGTGATTCCCCCGCACCCTCCGTGATAGCTTGCCGAGGCCAGTCGAACCCATGTACGTGGGTCAGGGAATCCGGTGCGAATCCGGAACTGACGCGCAGCGGTGAGGGGGACGGGCGGGGCCTCGGCCACTGGACGGCGTGTGTGACGTCCGGGAAGGCGCCCCGTACCGGACGAACCCGAGTCCGAAGACCTGCTGGCGGCCCCCGCGGCGGTCCGCGGCGGGGGAGCAGCGTACGACCGGGCTCCGCGATCGAGCCCTCGACGACTGAGGACTGGTTTCCGTGCCCCTCGCCCGACCTGCCCGTGCCGCCGTCCTGCTCGCGGCCGGCTCCCTGCTCCTGACCGGCTGCGGCGACTCGAAGGCCACCACCACGAAGGCCGCCGTCACCCTCGACAACTGCGGCCACGAGGTGCGCGTCGAGGCCGCGCCGCAACACGCCGTCTCCCTCAACCAGGGCACCACCGAGATCCTGCTCTCCCTCGGCCTCGCCGACCGCCTCGCGGGCACGGCCACCTGGACCGACCCGGTCATGAAGGGGCTGGCGAAGGCCAACGCGAAGGTGCCGCGCATTGCCGAGAACAACCCGTCGTTCGAACGGGTCCTGGACGCCGACCCCGACTTCGTCGCCGCCTCCTTCGTCTCCACCCTCGGCAAGGGCGGCGTCGCCACCCGCGAGCAGTTCGAGAAGCTCGGCGTGCCCACGTACGTCTCCCCGTCGGACTGCGCGGGCAAGGACAACTCCGGGGGCGGTGACGGCGCGCGCGCCAAGGCACTGGACATCGACACCGTCTACGGCGAAGTACGCGACCTGGCGACCGTGTTCGGGGTGAAGGAACGGGGCGACAAGCTCGTGGCCTCCCTCCAGCGGCGCATGGCGAAGGCCACGCGGGGCATCGACGCCTCCGACGTCACCCTCCTGTACTGGTTCGCCAACTCCGAGTCGCCCTACATGGCGGGCTGTTGCGGAGCGCCCGGCATCATCACCCGGTCCCTCGGCGCGAAGAACGTCTTCGACGACACGCACGAGGAGTGGCCGCAGATCAACTGGGAGACGGTCGCCGAACGCGACCCCGACGTCCTCGTCATCGGCGACCTGACCCGCAAGTCGCAGACCGCCGAGTCGGCAGCGAAGAAGATCGCCTTCCTGGAGTCCAACCCGGTCACCAGGAACATGGAAGCGGTCAAGCACAAGCGGTACGTCCTGCTGAGCGGGCAGGCCATGAACCCGACCATCCGCACGGTCGAGGGCGTGGAGAAGGTCGCCGACGGACTGCGCGAGTTCGGGCTCGTGAGGTGACGTTCCGCGGACCCGCGCTCGGTGTCGCGGGCGCCTTGCTGCTGGTGGTCTCCCTGGCCCTGGCGATCACCGTCGGCCCGGCCGACATCCGGGTCGCGGACGTCTGGTCCGTCGTCGCGGCCCACCTCGGGCTCGGCAGCTCGGACCTGACGCCGATCCGCGACGGGATCGTCTGGCAGCTGCGGCTGCCGCGCACCCTGCTCGCGGCCTTGTGCGGGGCCGGACTGGCCGTGTGCGGGGCGGTGATGCAGTCGCTGCTGCGCAATCCGCTCGCCGACCCGTTCGTGCTCGGGGTGTCCTCCGGCGCCTCCACCGGCGCGGTCGTGGTCGTCGTCCTGGGCGTGGGTGGCGGTGCCGTCTCGGTGTCCACGGGCGCGTTCCTCGGCGCCCTGGTGTCCTTCGCGCTGGTGCTGCTGCTCAGCCACACCCTCGGCGGCACCACCGACCGGGTCGTCCTCGCGGGCGTCGCCGCCATGCAGCTCTTCTCCGCGCTCACCTCCTTCATCGTGATGACCACCGCCGACGCCGAGACGACCCGCGGCGTGCTGTTCTGGCTCCTCGGCTCGCTCGGCGGTGCGGGCTGGACCGACGTGTGGCTGTGCCTGGCCGTCCTGGCCGTGACGCTGGTGATGTGCCTGTCGTATGCCCGTACCCTCGACGCCTTCTCCTTCGGGCAGGACGCGGCTGCCGCGCTCGGGGTGTCCGTGGCCCGCACCCGCCTGGTGCTCTTGTGCGTCACGGCCCTGCTC
>NZ_DF968405.1:0-7366 GCF_001270025.1 Streptomyces azureus
GAGCAGGGAGGGAGTTCGGGCCTCGCGAACCGCGGTGGGGGAGGAGAGCGCAGTGAGGACGGAACGGAGTGCGGGCGCGGGAGCCGGCGGGACATGCAGCGGCATGGTGGGTCGCCTCTCATTCAAAGGCACGGCGGCACGAGGGCGGGGGCGGACGGCGCTGTCAGCTCACGGGGGTCAGAGAGGCAGGGGCCGGGGTCTCAAGAACGAAGAGGGGGGTGGGGTCCGCCGAACATCGCCTCGACGGCATGACCCATCGACCGTGGGCGCCAACCTTCTGCCTTGTTCGCGGAGTTTATACGACACGGGTTCAGACTGTGTTTCGTCTAGCCGTTTCCGGTGAGTAGAACAAGGGTACATTCGGTCGGCGATACGCGAGAATTATCCCGGTTCGACGCGGGGGTGTGCGGCGATGACCTCGGCGAATGCCCCCGCGGCGGTCGGCCCATTCTCGTCGGCGTTTTTCACGAGTCCGCACAACCCGAAACCCCGGCCTCTGTGTCATGCCGAGTGAATGTGCCACCGGTCATACGTGACCAGCGTAGCGGTCGGCGGGTGCGTCCGGGACGTTATCGATCGCTTTCGCTGGGCATCCTCCACCTGACCGGGACCCCGGCGGCCGGATCTTCGGCCCCGCATCATCTGAGGAGGGACGCTTCGATGGGGGAGAAGGTCGTGGCAGGCCGGTTCGACCTGTCCGATCGCCAGCGCTACCGCGACAAGCTCCGTCGGTGTCTGACGGGCTTGGAGCGACTCCTGGCGGAGAAGCGGTTCGATCGCCCCAAGAACCTCATGGGGTTGGAGATCGAGTTGAATCTCGCGGGCGCCGACGGCATGCCGAAAATGTTGAACGCGCAAGTCCTGGAACGTATCGCGAGTCGTGATTTCCAAACAGAACTTGCCATGTTCAACCTGGAAGTCAACATTCCCCCACACCGCCTGGGCGGCCGGGTATTCGACCGGCTCGCCGAGGAACTCCGTACGTCGCTGGCATATGCCGACCGGAAAGCCGGCGAGGTCGACGCGGGAATCGTGATGATCGGCATTCTGCCGACCCTCGACCGGGACGACCTGGTGTCGTCGAACCTCTCCGACGTCGACCGCTACACCCTCCTCAACGACCAGATCGTGGCCGCCCGCGGCGAGGAGTTCACCCTCGACATCGCCGGCGTGGAGCACCTCAGCTGCACGTCCAAGTCCATCGCGCCGGAGGCCGCCTGCACCTCCGTGCAGCTGCACCTCCAGGTCACACCGGCCCGCTTCGCCGACGTGTGGAACGCGGCCCAGGCGGTCGCCGCCGCGCAGATCGCCGTCGGCGCCAACTCGCCCTTCCTCTTCGGCCGTGAGCTCTGGCGCGAGTCGCGGCCTCCGCTGTTCCAGCAGTCCACCGACACCCGTCCGCCCGAACTCCAGGCCCAGGGCGTCCGGCCGCGCACGTGGTTCGGGGAACGCTGGATCACCTCGGCGTACGACTTGTTCGAGGAGAACCTGCGCTACTACCCGGCGCTGCTGCCGATCTGTGACGACGAGGACCCGCTGGAGGTGCTCGACCAGGGCGGCGTACCGAGCCTCGCCGAGCTCGTCCTGCACAACGGCACGGTCTACCGCTGGAACCGCCCGGTCTACGGCATCGCCGACGGCGTCCCCCACCTGCGGGTGGAGAACCGCGTGCTGCCCGCCGGACCCACCGTCATCGACGTCGTGGCCAACGCCGCGTTCTACTACGGCGTCGTCCGCGCCCTCGCCGAGGAGGCCCGGCCGGTGTGGTCCCGGCTGCCGTTCGAGGCGGCCGCCGCCAACTTCGACGCCGCGTGCAAGGACGGCATCGACGCCCGCTTCACCTGGCCCCGGCGCGGCCGCTACGGCGGGACCACGCAGGTCGACGCCGTGAGCCTGGTCCGTGACGAACTGCTGCCGCTCGCCGAGGCCGGGCTGGACGCGTGGGGCGTGGAGCCGGCCGACCGCGATCTGTACCTGGGTGTGATCGAGGAGCGCTGCCGGCGCAGGGTGAACGGGGCGAGCTGGCAGGCCGCGACCTTCCACAAGGCGCTGGACGCGGGCCACCCGAGGGACGCCGCGCTGGCGGCCACGACCCGGCGCTATCGGGAGCTGATGCACAAGGGGGAACCGGTGCACACCTGGCCCGTGGGGTTGCCGGAGGAGGTGCCGTTGGGTTGATGCGCCGCCGGGCCGATGTCCTGCTGCCCTCATACTGATCCGACAGGTCGGTGAAGTGGAGGCAGGTGTGCAGGCGGAGGCGAGCCCGGTGGCCGACGATTCCATCCCCCAGCAGCGGCTCTCGTTGCCGACGCTCCGCAACGAGGCGCTGCTCGTGCTGGCGCTTTCGCTGGGGGCGAGCGGAGTCTCCGCCCTGATCAGCTTCATCGGCTCGGTCACCAAGCCCGGCGGGCTGAAGGACCAGGCGGCCACGATGAACGCCTCGGCCGCGCCCGGCCGTCCCTGGCTCGACCTGGCCTGGCAGCTCTTCGGGATCACCACCGCGCTCGTGCCCGTCGTACTCGTCGCGCACTTCCTGCTGCGCGAGGGCGCGGGCCTGCGCACCCTCGGCTTCGACCGCACCCGGCCCTGGCCCGACCTCGGCCGCGGGGCGGTGATCGCGGCGGTCATCGGCAGCACCGGAATCGCCTTCTACCTGGCCGCCCGGGGCCTCGGCTTCAACCTCACCGTGGTGCCCGAGGCGCTGCCCGGCGTGTGGTGGAAGTACCCCGTGCTGATCCTCTCGGCGATCCAGAACGCGGTGCTGGAGGAAGTCATCGTCGTCGGCTACCTGCTGCGCCGCCTCGGCCAGCTGGGGTGGACGCCGATGGCCGCGCTGGTGGGCAGCTCGGTCCTGCGCGGCTCGTACCACCTCTACCAGGGCATCGGCGGCTTCATCGGCAACATGGTCATGGGCGTGGTGTTCGTCTGCCTGTACCGCCGCTGGGGTCGAGTGGGCCCGCTGGTGGTGGCCCACTCGCTGCTCGACATCGGTGCCTTCGTGGGATACGCCCTGCTGGCGGGCAAGGTCGGCTGGCTGCCGACGGCGTAGACCCGGGGAGGGAGGTGTCTCAGGCCAGCAGCTCGCCCTCGATGACGGTGACCGCCCTGCCGGTCAGCAGGGTGCGGTCGCCGCGCAGCTCCGTGTGGACGCGGCCGGAGCGGGGCGAGGCCTGGAGGCCGGTTTCGTCTCATCGAAGATGAACCGGCGTGCTCCCCAGACCAATCCGGTAGCTCACTTCCACGGGTCGGTGAACGACCGGCCGGGCACCGGCTTGGCGATGAGCGCCACGGAGATGAAGAAGCTGACCTGGCCGATCGCGAACATCAGCGTGGCGAGCGCCTTGGGCTCATAGTGCTCGGCGGCCTGCGCATACAGCTCGTCGGAGACCCTCTCGCCGTCTGCGGACGGCTGGAGCACCGCTTCCACGAGTGCCAGCGCGGCACGCTCGGCACCGGTGAAGTAGGGCGAGTCCTGCCAGGACACCACGGACGTGATCCGCTCCTCCGGCTCTCCGGCCTTGCGCAGGAATCCCGTGTGCAGAACGGTCAGGTAGGTGCTGCCCACGATCTGACCAGCGCGCAGCTGGACCAGGCTGATCGTGGCGCGGGGCACTGAACCGTTGCCGGTGACCTTGAACAGGGCGGCCGACACATCCGCCAGCTCGGGGACGAGCTCCGCGGGGTCCTCGGACATCCGCGGAAGCATCGGGACCTCCGCCGTGATCGAACGAACTTCCATAGCCGTCTCCTACATCGGTTACCTGTGCCCGTCCGGGCCCGTCATCCCCATGACGGAGCGAATTCGAGGAAGGTAACAACATGTCCGACACCAGCCCGACGGACCCAGTGGCCGAGCTGTTCGAGGCACAGCGCGACCGTCTGCGCGCGGTTGCCCACCGCATGCTCGGATCGCACGCCGACGCTGAGGACGTGGTGCAGGAGGCCTGGCTGCGCCTCTCCCGTCAGGACACGGCGACCATCCACAACCTCGCCGGCTGGCTGACCACGGTGGTCGGCAGGATCAGCCTCGACGTCCTGCGATCGCGCCAGGCCCGCCCTGAGGCGTCCTACGACGGCAGGCTGCCCGAGCTCATGGTCACGGTCGACGACGGCCCTGCGCCGGAGGACGACGTGATGCTCGCCGACTCGGTCGGGCTCGCGCTCCTCGTCGTCCTCGAGTCGCTCGGGCCGAGCGAGCGGCTGGCGTTCGTCCTGCACGACCTGTTCGCGGTGCCGTTCGACGAGATCGGCCACATCCTCGGCAAGTCCACCGCCGCCGCCAAGATGCTTGCCAGCCGCGCCCGCAGGAAGGTGCAGGCGACTGAGCGGCCAACGGTCGTCGGACGGGAGCAGCGCGAGGTGGTCCAGGCCTTCCTGGCAGCGGCTCGCCGCGGCGACTTCGAGGGATTGCTGCGTGTGCTCGACCCCGAGGTGAGGCTGACCGCCGACACCCCCGAGGGTGTGGTCGTCATCCTCGGCGCCACCCAGGTCGCCGCCGGCGCGCAACTCTCCGCCGGCGCAGCCGCGCGGGAGCGAGCAGTGCTCATCAGCGGCCTTCCGGGGATCGTCTCTTGGCGCGAGGACGGCACCCCGCTCTCGGTCATCGCGTTCACCGTCGCCGAGGGCCGGATCGCTGCCATCACACTCGTGACCGACCCGGCCAGGCTCGCATCGATCGACCTGCCGGATCCGGTGTGAATCAGGACGCCAGGGTGGTGGAGGCCCCGGGGCACGTGACAACAGCAGCGCAAGGGGCACCAGCGGGGAGGCCGAGCCTGTCGCTGCCGGCCACTGGCGCGCACCGAGCCTGGCGAGGCGGGTTCTGACCTGGGTGATCAACCTTAGGTGAGACGAATGCCCCTGTTTGTCTTCGGTGAGAACCGCCGGACTTCACTGAGACAGGTCAGGGGGTTCGGGCCGCCCGGGCCTTGTCATGCGAGCGGTACCGATATATCGTTGAGGCATCGCGACAGATCAACGATGGAATGGAGAGTGTTTGCGATGCGTACTCACGGATTCGAGCACGGGCATGGCGGACCCCGTCACGGCGGCCGGGGCGGTTTCGAGGGGCTGCGTGCGGCCTTCGGGCCCTTCGGGCCGGGCGGTCCCGGCTGGGGCGGGCCCGGTGGCCCGGGGTTCGGTCCCGGGCACTGGGGTGGACGAGGGCGTGGCGGGCCGAGGGGAAGGGCGCGGCGCGGTGACGTACGGGCCTCGATCCTGGCCCTGCTGAAGGACCGGCCGATGCACGGCTACGAGATGATCCAGGAGATCGCCGAGCGCAGCGGCGGGGCGTGGAAGCCCAGTCCCGGCTCGGTGTACCCCACCCTCCAGTTGCTGGAGGACGAGGGGCTGATCGCGAGTGAGTCCGAGGGCGGCAAGAAGCTGTTCTCGCTCACCGAGGCGGGCCGCGCCGCGGCCGAAGAGGGGCCCGAGGCGCCCTGGGAAGAGGCCTCCCGCGGGGTCGACTGGGAGGCTCTCGGCGAGATCCGCCAGGCCGGCTTCGGTCTCATGGAGGCCTTCGGCCAGGTCTGGAAGACCGGCAGCAAGGAGCAGCGGGAGAAGGCGCTCGGCGTCATCAACGAAGCCCGCAAGAAGCTGTATCTGATCCTCGCCGACGAGGACTGACGAGGACTGAGGACGAGTGTCGTCCGAGTGTGGTGCTGGGCAGGCGCCCGTGGAGTGATCCACGGGCGCCTCGGCTTGTGCCGGGAGCGTCTCGCCGGTGCCCGGGGTGTCAGGTCACCAGGCCGTCCAGCCTGCGCAGCGACTCGTTCAGGGCGGCCGTGGCCGAGTCCTTGAGTTTGCCCGCCATCAGCGACACCGTCGCGCCCGCGAACTCGCCGTCGATGCGCACCGTCGTCGCGTCGCCCTCGGGCGTGAGGGTGTAGCGCGTCGCGACGGTCACGCCCATCGGGCCCTTGCCGCGGATGGCGAGCACGCGGGCCGGTTCCAGCGCCTCGACGGTCCACTCCACCTCGGCCGGGAAGTTCATGAGCCGCATGTTCTCCTGGAACCTCGCGCCTACTTCGAGAGGTTCCGGGCCGCCCGCCGGGAAGCTCGTGTGGGTCGCGTTCCACTCGCGGTACGCGGACCAGTCCGTGAGTCTGGCCCACACCTTCTCGGCCGGCGCCCCGATGTGTGACTCCGCGCTGACCTCGGCCATGCGACCACCTCTTCACGTCGGGCTGGATGTCGCGGAACGTAGCCGCGACGGCCGCAATGTTCAATACTGATGAACAGTCAGACGTTCCTTGGAGCGCCCGGTGAAACAGCCTGATGTCCTCCGTAAGGAGGAGATTCCGGCCGGCGACGTCCACTTTCTGTGGGACGCGAGAATGCTTCGCTCCGAGGATGACCCGGACCCTCGGGACTGATGAGGTAGAGGGTGTGCACCCCCGGATCCCCCGCCAGACGGCCCGTGAGCACGGCATCCACCGCGTGGAGAACGATGCCCGGCTCAGCGACGAGCTGGCGTCGGTGGTCACCGGTGCCCGCCGGAGAGCGGTCAGGGACGCGGACCGGCAGATCGACACGGCCCATTTGCTCCACTCGCTGCTGGAGTCCGACCCCGAGGCGCGTGCCGTCGTCGGCGACGGGCCGCAGATCGCGCGGCTGCTCGGCTATCTCGTCCAGCGCAGCATCGGCTACGGCCTGCGCTGGCAGAGCGGTGTCGAGGACTCCGGCGCCGCCCCCGTCGTGACGGAGACCGCGGGCTTCTCGCCGCTGGCCGCGGCCTCGATGGAGTACGCCTGCGAACGCGCCGCGCGACACGGCGGACCGGCCCGCGGCGTCGACCTGCTCGCGGCGATCGTCGTCGACTCGCAAGCGCGCGCGGTCGAGGTGCTCCGACGCGCCGGGATCGACCCGCACGCGGTCCTCGCCCGGCTCGACGGCTGGTCCGACCGGTCTCAGGAACGAATCGACCGGTCTCAGGAACGCGCCGACCGGTCTCAGGAGTGCGTCACAGGCGGCGAGGGCGCTTACTGACCGGTCCTTTGCGGAGCCGCTTGTCGCGTCCAGGCAGTGGGACAGGTGCCATAGGGGGTGACGCTCCTGTCATGGCCTGTCATCATGTGCCGGTGCGTACGTCTGACAGCAGCCCCAGCAGCCCCAGCAGGCACGGCAAGGGCGCGGGCCTCGGTCTCGCGCTCCTGTCCGCGGTCGCCTTCGGCGGATCCGGTGTCGCGGCCAAGCCGCTGATCGAGGCGGGCCTGGACCCGCTGCACGTGGTGTGGCTGCGCGTGGCCGGGGCGGCCCTGGTGATGCTGCCCCTCGCCGTGCGCCACCGCGCGCTGCTGCGCCGCCGCCCCGGACTGCTCGCCGGGTTCGGGCTGCTGGCCGTCGCCGGTGTCCAGGCCTGCTACTT
>NZ_DF968406.1:0-19078 GCF_001270025.1 Streptomyces azureus
CGAATACTCACCGCCCTGGACATCGGCCCGGCCACCCAGAGCCGCGAAGCCACCGGACGTGCCACCGGCCGCGGCTTCCCCGGAGGCGGCCCCACCCGCCGAATACTCACCGCCCTGGACATCGGCCCGGCCACCCAGAGCCGCGAAGCCACCGGACGTGCCACCGGACGTCCCTTCCCGGGACGTGGCCCCGCCCGCCGGATACTCGCCGTCGCGGGCATCGGCCCGGCGCTCCGCCTCCGCGTCTGTGTCCGCATGCCGGGGGTCATAACGACCGGCGGCGCCCGTCACGGCTTGCGCCGACTCGTCGCGGCGCCCCGGCGTGGCAGGCACCCCGGGGTCATACGGGCCGCCAGGGACTGATCGCATACGGCCCCGGTCCGAGGCCGGACCCCCACCCTCATGGCCGCGGGTGCTGTCCGATGCCGGACCATCACCCCCATACCCACGACCACCGCCCGACACCGGCCGGTCATCCGCATACCCACGACCACCGCCCGACACCGGCCGGTCATCCGTATACGCACGGCCCCCTGCCGACTGACCACCATCCGCCGCCGCACCGGGACTCGCCCCCGTGCCGGGCCCTGGTCGCGAACCCCCGTCCGCCGCCGCGAAGCCTCCGCCGTTCGGCCTGCGCCACGCGCCCGACCAGGTGTCGTCGTCGTCCGGGGAGCCGCCGCCGCGCGGGCCGCGCCGCCCGCCTGAGGCCGCGTCCTCCGCCACGCCCGCGCCGCCGGACACACCCGCGGCGACCCCCGGCACGCCGGCACCCCGTCCGTCCCCGTGACCCCACGCCCCGTGGGAGACGTCCCGTTCGCGGCGGTCCAGGCCGGCAATCCGCGCCCGGAGTTCCGCGCAGCGCGCTGTCGCGCGCTCGTGGTCGTCGTGGGCCCAGGCGAAGTCGAGGCGGAGGGCGTCGGCCTCTTCGCGGGTGGCGGCGGTGGCGAGGAGGCGGGTCAGGTCCGCCTGGCGTTCGGCGGCGTATTTCTGCTCGCGGAGCATGACGTCGAGCCGGTCCCGGAGGGCGTCGCGGCCACCGGGCCGGGCATCGTACGCGGCGAGCGCGGCGGCATGCAGGGACCGGGCGCGTTCCGTCTCCGGCCCCGCGCCCCCCGGGCCGTACTGCCCGGCGAGGTCCTGCAACAGTGCCTCGACCACGTCCCAGGGCGGCATCTCACGCCCGTCGAGACAGGCCCGCATGCCCTCGGGGTCACGCTGCCAGAACACCGCACACCAACCCCCGGACGGGTCCAGGCGTGCCAGCAGACCGTCCAGGTAATGCGCGAACTCCCGTACTTCATCCGGGAGCCGATCCGCCGCCATCGCTCAACTCCCGCTCGACCGGAGCACTCCGCTCAGTAGGCAACACCAGTCGTGTTACAGCCGTGCTACGGGGAGTTTTCACACACGGCGCAGGAGCCTCAGCGCCGCGTCGTCAGACCGGCACCAGTACGCACTGCCCGGCCAGCTCGTCCATCGACAGCCCGAGCGTGCCCGCCAGCGCGGCCACCGTGAAGAAGGCCGGGGTCGGAGCCCGCCCGGTCTCGATCTTCCGCAGCGTCTCCGGGGAGATGCCCGCACTCGCGGCGACCTCCGTCATGCTCCGGTCGCCACGCGCCGCACGCAGGAGCCGGCCGAGCCGCTCGCCGCGTTCGCGTTCTTCGGGGGTGAGAGGGGTGCGCACCATGCCCCCATTCTAATACCGGTATAGTAATTGGCATGGTTGAGCTGAAGACCGATAAGTCCATCGACGCGATGTACGAGGCGGGCCAGATCGTCGCCCGCGCCCTGACGGCCGCACACAAGGCCGCTGACGTGGGCGTTTCCCTGTTGGAGCTGAACGAGGTGGCGCATGACGTGCTGCGAGAGGCGGGAGCGACCTCGCCCTTCCTCGGCTACCGGCCGTCCTTCGCGCCGACCCCGTTCCCCGCCGTCCTCTGCGTCTCGGTCAACGACGCGATCGTGCACGGCATCCCCACCCGCTACCGGCTGCGCGACGGCGACCTGGTCTCCATCGACTTCGGCGCGGAACTGGGCGGCTGGGTCGGCGACTCGGCGCTCAGCTTCGCCGTGGGCACCCCGCGCGAGGCCGACCTGCGCCTGATCGAGACCGCCGAGCGTGCCCTCGCGGCCGGCATCGAGGCCGCCGTCGTCGGCAACCGCATCGGCGACATCGCCCACGCGATCGGCACCGTCTGCCGTGCCGCGGGCTACGGCATCCCCGACGGCTTCGGCGGCCACGGCATCGGCCGCCGGATGCACGAGGACCCCTCAGTGCCGAACGAGGGCCGCCCGGGGCGCGGCATGCGCCTGAGGCACGGCATGGCGCTGGCGATCGAACCCATGGTCGTCGCGGGCGGCACGGACACCTTCCACGCGGCCCCCGACGGCTGGACCCTGAAGACGGACGACGGCTCCCGCGCGGCCCACGCGGAGCACACGGTGGCGATCACGGACGCGGGGCCGAGGATCCTGACCGCACGCTGAGGCACGTCGGGATTACCCGGTTACGCCCTAAAGGTGCCCCTTGCCCACGATCGTGGGAAGGTGTTCTACGAGCGCGCCCCAGGTGTAACGGGCTGCCACCCGGGTTACCCGACCCCGGCACGTCGACCAGCGAGGGCGTCCCCCGCCCGCGCGCCGGGGACGCCGGGAACGGAAGGCCCATGAGCAGCGGCTTCACCAGCCCGGAGGGCTACGGCTCGGATCCCTTCGGAGAATTCCTCGCACGCTTCTTCGGCGGACCGCGTCCGGGTCCCCGGCAGATCGACATCGGCCGGCTGCTCAGCCAGCCGGCCCGGGAGCTCGTCCGCGGCGCCGCCCAGTACGCCGCCGAGCACGGCAGTCGGGACCTCGACACGGAGCACCTGCTGCGGGCGGCGCTGGCCACCGAGCCCACCCGGACCCTGCTGAGCAAGGCCGGCGCGAATCCCGACTCACTGGCGTCGCAGATCGACGAGCGGTCGGGCCCGGCGCAGCACACCCCGGACGACGCACCGCCCCCGACCGCGCTCTCCCTCACCCCGGCCGCCAAGCGCGCCCTGCTGGACGCGCACGACATGGCCCGGGCCCGCGGCTACGGCTACATCGGGCCGGAGCACGTGCTCAGCGCCCTGGCCTCGAACCCCGACTCGGCCGCCGGGCACATCCTGAACGCGGCCCGCTTCGCCCCCTCCAGCCCGCCCGAGGCACCGGAGGCCCCCCAGGCCGAGCGGCCGCGACCGACGAACACGCCGACCCTCGACAAGTACGGCCGTGACCTCACCGAACTGGCCCGGCAGGGCCGTATCGACCCGGTGATCGGCCGGGACGAGGAGATCGAGCAGACCGTCGAGGTGCTCTCCCGCCGCGGCAAGAACAACCCGGTGCTGATCGGTGACGCGGGCGTCGGCAAGACGGCCATCGTGGAGGGGCTGGCGCAGCGCATCTCCGAGGGGGACGTGCCCGACGTGCTGACCGGGCGCCGTGTGGTCGCCCTGGACCTGACGGGTGTGGTCGCGGGCACCCGCTACCGGGGTGACTTCGAGGAGCGGATGAACAACATCGTCGGCGAGATCCGCGCCCACTCCGACCAGTTGATCATCTTCATCGACGAGCTGCACACGGTCGTGGGCGCCGGTGCCGGTGGCGGCGACGGCAGCTCCATGGACGCCGGGAACATCCTCAAGCCGGCCCTCGCCCGCGGCGAGCTGCACATCGTGGGCGCCACCACGCTGGAGGAGTACCGCCGGATCGAGAAGGACGCGGCGCTGGCCCGTCGCTTCCAGCCGATCATGGTGCCGGAACCGACCGCGGCGGACGCGATCGAGATCCTGCGCGGCCTCCAGGACCGCTACGAGGCCCATCACCAGGTCCGCTACACCGACGAGGCGCTGGTCGCCGCCGTGGAGCTGTCCGACCGCTACCTCACCGACCGCCGGCTGCCGGACAAGGCGATCGACCTGATCGACCAGGCCGGTGCCCGGGTCCGGCTGCGCGCCCGCACCAAGGGCACCGACGTACGGAGCATGGAGCGGGAGCTGGAGCAGCTGACCCGGGACAAGGACCAGGCGGTCGCGGACGAGCAGTACGAGCAGGCCACCCAGTTGCGCGACCGGATCATGGACCTGAAGCTGCGGATCACCCAGGCGGGCGGCGACCACGAGATCGACGAGGGCCAGGACCTGGTGGTCGAGGCTGAGGCGATCGCCGAGGTGGTGTCCCGGCAGACCGGCATCCCGGTCAGCAGCCTCACCCAGGAGGAGAAGGACCGCCTGCTGCGCCTGGAGGAGCATCTGCACGAGCGGGTGGTCGGCCAGGACGAGGCAGTGCGGGTCGTCTCGGACGCGGTGCTGCGCTCCCGCGCCGGGCTCGCCAGCCCCGAACGGCCCATCGGCAGCTTCCTCTTCCTCGGCCCGACCGGCGTCGGCAAGACCGAGCTGGCCCGGGCGCTCGCCGAGGCCCTGTTCGGCAGCGAGGACCGCATGGTCCGCCTCGACATGAGCGAGTACCAGGAGCGGCACACGGTCAGCCGCCTGGTCGGCGCACCGCCCGGCTACGTCGGCCACGAGGAGGCCGGCCAGCTCACCGAGGTCGTCCGCCGGCACCCGTACTCGCTGCTCCTGCTGGACGAGGTGGAGAAGGCCCACCCGGACGTCTTCAACATCCTGCTCCAGGTCCTCGACGACGGCCGCCTCACCGACTCCCAGGGCCGCACGGTCGACTTCACCAACACCGTCATCGTGATGACCAGCAACCTCGGCTCCGAGGCGATCACCCGCCGCGGCGCCTCCGTGGGCTTCGCGTCGGGCGGCGCGGACGCGGACGAGGAGGCCCGGCGCGAACAGATCCTGCGCCCCCTGCGCGAGCACTTCCGCCCCGAGTTCCTCAACCGCATCGACGAGATCGTCGTCTTCCGCCAGCTCAGCACGGAACAGCTGCGCCGGATCACCGACCTCCTGCTGGACCGCACCAGGTCCCTTGTGCAGAGCAAGGGCATCTCGGTGACCTTCACCGACCGAGCGGTGGAATGGCTGGCCGACCACGGCTACCAGCCGGAGTACGGCGCCCGCCCGTTGCGCCGCACGATCCAGCGCGAGGTGGACAACGAGTTGTCACGACTGCTGCTGGACGGCCGAGTGTCGGAGGGCGGCCAGGTGACGGTGGACACGGAGGACGGCCACCTGACATTCCGAACGGAGACGACTGCAACGCCCTGAAGGGGCGCGGGGAACCGCGCGAACAGCCCCCACGCACCCGCAGACGAACCCCTCAGCGCGCCGGCCGCACCACCATCGCAGCCCCTCCCCCTCGCCGTACCGTCTCCGCGGCTGCCAGCCACTTCCCACCGGGCAGCCGCTGAACACCAGTAGCCGCACCGATCTCCGCGTTCGGCTTGAAGGAGTGCCCAATGGCCTCCAACTGCTTCCTCAACTCGGCGTTGCCGTACAGCCCGGGTTCCAGCTCGGTCTGCGCAGCGTTTCGCTGACTGGCCCGAGGCGCCGCGATCGCGTCGACCAGCGGCAACCCCCGGTCGAGGAACCCGACCAGCGTCTGCAGAACCGTCGTGATGATCGTCGCCCCGCCCGGCGACCCCAGCGCCACCACGGGCCTGTCATGCCGGTCGAGAACGATCGTCGGCGACATGGACGACCGCGGCCGCTTCCCCGGCCCCGGCAGGTTCGGGTCGTGCACCGCGGGGTTCGCCGGGGTGAAGGAGAAGTCCGTCAACTCGTTGTTGAGGATGAACCCCCGCCCAGGCACGGTGATCCCGCTGCCGCCCGTCTGCTCGATGGTGAGGGTGTAAGAGACGACGTTCCCCCACTTGTCGGCCACGGTCAGATGCGTGGTGCTGTCACCTTCGTAGGTGGTGGGAGCGGCCGTGCCACCGGAGCCGCACGCCTTCGGGTCGCGCGGATCACCCGGCGCCACAGGACTCGTGAGCACCGCGTCGTCCTTGATCAGGCACTCGCGCGAGTCGGCGAACCGCTGCGACAGCAGTTCCTTCGTCGGTACGGCCTCGAAGGCCGGGTCGCCCACCCAGCGGCCCCGGTCCGCGAAGGCGATCCGGCTGGCCTCGATGTAGCGGTGCAGATACTTCGCCTGGCTCGCCTTCGACAGGTCGGTCCGCTCCAGGATGTTGAGCGCCTCGCCGACCGTCGTACCGCCGGATGAGGACGGTGCCATGGAGTAGACGCCGAGGCCGCGGTACGAGGACTTGGTGGGTGCCTGGAGCTTGGTGCGGTAGGCGGTCAGGTCCCTCTCGGACAGGTCGCCGGGACGGGCGTTCCAGCCGGAGGCCGGGTCCACGGGCGGTTTGTTGACCGTGTCGACGATGTCCCGGCCGATGTCACCGCGGTAGAGGGCGCCTACGCCCTTGCGCGCCAGCTCCGCGTAGGTGCGGGCGAGGTCGGGGTTCTTGAAGGTGGAGCCGACGGCGGGGAGCCGTCCGCCGGGCAGGAACAGCTCGGCGGTGTCCGGGAAGTAGCGGAAGCGGGTCTCGTTGGACGCCGTCTGCGAGCGGAACGTCTCATCGACCGTGAAACCGTCACGGGCGAGCCGCTCGGCCGGCTTCAGGACGCTCGCGATCCGCTTGCTGCCCCACCGGTCGAGCGCCGTCTGCCAGGTGGCGGGCGTGCCCGGGGTGCCGACGCTCAGGCCGCTGCTGACGGCCTGGGCGAAGGGAACGGGCTTGCCGTTCTCGACGAACAGGTTCTTGTCAGCGGTGAGCGGGGCGGTCTCGCGGCCGTCGATGGTGTGGACCCTGCGGGACTTGGCGTCGTAGTAGACGAAGTAGCCGCCTCCGCCGACGCCGGCCGAGTAGGGCTCGGTGACGCCGAGCGCGGCGGCCGTGGCGACGGCCGCGTCGACGGCGTTGCCGCCCTTGCGCAGGACCTCGATCCCGGCGGCTGAGGCGTCCCGGTCGACGCTGGAGACGGCGCCGCCGTAACCGACGGCCAGGGGCGTCTTCTCACCGCCGGTGCCCTGCGCGGTGGGCGGCGCCGCCGCTCCCACCGACACCACCACGGCGGCCGAAACCGCCAGGACCGTCAGATTCCGTGCGACAGGGCGACGCATCCGCACCTCCAGTAAAAGGCCGTCCGCGCAGCTTAATTCATCGCCATGGCCGCGTCAGGAATGCGTCGAACACCGGTGCGTCGGCCCGCTAGCATGCGCGCCCATGAATGACGACGTGCGCAACATCGTCCTGGGGGTGGTCGCGGCGGGTATCAGCGCCGCGCTCGGCTGGGTGGCCCGCACCTACCTGTGGAAGCGCAAGCTCCGCCGGAAGCAGGCCTTCTTCGGACTGCCCGACAACTCGGAATCGCTGCTGGTGGTGAACCGGGGTGCCGCGGGACCCGAGTTCGCCGTGATGCGCTACGACGTGTTCGCGCTGCTCGAACTCGCCGCGTTGATCAAGGACTGCAACGCCCACGCCCAGATCCTCCCGCACGACACGGCCCGTCAGGGCTTCGGCGAGCGCACCGAGTTCTGCGTGGGCGGACCGGCGTCCAACCGCCGTATGGCCGCCCACCTGTCTTCTCTGCTGCCTGGTGTGCGGGTGAACGTCGACGCCGAACCGAGCCCGGACCGTGGCTCGTTCCTGATCGGTTCCGAGCGCTACCGCGTGGAGAACGGCAAGGAGGAGTACGCCCTGCTCGCCCGGCTCACCGCGGAGCGGAGCCAGCACCCCCGTCCCGTCTTTCTCTTCTGCGGTCAGACGTCGATCACGAACCAGGCCACCACCCGCTATCTCGCCCGCAACCACGAACGGCTGGCCCGCAAGTACGGCAACAACTCGTTCGCGCTGCTGCTGAAGGTGATCAACTCACAGGCGTACGGGCCGGACGTCGTCGAGATGGTGGAGGACGTGACGCGCGCGGCACAGACGCCACTCCCCGCCCCGGCTCCACGCAACAGCCACCGGGCCCCCTGAAGTCCTCCACTTGTCAACAATCGTTACTGGCACGTAACTTACCGACGGGTTACCACTGGTAAGGGGGCGAGGTTACCGTCTGGTCACTTTGCACTGACACGAGTGAGGAGTGACCCGTGGGACGTCACCGCAAGGCCCTGCGCACCACCGCCGTAGGCGCCGTCTCGGCGACCCTGGTCGCCGGTACAGCCCTCGGCCTCGCCCCCACCGCCCAGGCGGCGCCGAGCACGATCCGGTTCGTCGACATCACCGGCGACGGCGGCACGGTCCTCAAGGCCAACGTCGTCACCCCGGCCGGCGCCGGCGGCACGCACCGCTACCCGCTGCTCGTCATGCCCACGAGTTGGGGTCTGCCCCAGGTCGAGTATCTGGCCCAGGCTCAGAAGCTCGCCGACTCCGGGTACGTCGTGGTCACCTACAACGTGCGCGGCTTCTGGCAGTCGGGCGGCGAGATAGAAGTCGCGGGCCCGCCCGACGTGGCCGACGCCTCGAAAGTCATCGACTGGGCGCTCGCCAACACTCCCTCGGACGCCGGGCACATCGGCATGGCGGGCGTCTCCTACGGCGCCGGCATCAGCCTGCTCACCGCCGCGCACGACAAGCGGGTCCGGGCCGTCGCCTCGCTGAGCGGCTGGGCCGACCTGATCGGCTCGATCTACTCCGGGCGCACCCAGCACGTCCAGGCCGCCGCCCTGCTGGACGGCGCGAGTCTGGTCACGGGCCGGCAGGGCGCCGAACTCCGGCAGGTCTTCGACGACTTCTACGCCTCCAACCTGGCAAAGGAGCCGGAGCTCATCGCCTGGGGGAAGAAACGTTCAGCTGCGACCTACGTCGACCAGATCAACAAGAACGGCGCGGCGATCATGCTCGCCAACGCCTGGGGCGACACGGTCTTCCCGCCGAACCAGTACGCCGACTTCTACGAGAAGCTGACCGGCCCGAAGCGGCTGGAGATGCGCCCCGGGGACCACGCCACCGCCGAACTGACCGGCCTGTTCGGGCTGCCCAACGACGTGTGGAAGGACACCGAGCGCTGGTTCAACCACTACCTCAGGGGCGAGGACAACGGCATCGACCGGGAACAGCCCGTCCAGCTCAAGTCCCGCTCCACCGGCGGCTACGAGGGCTACCCCGACTGGAAGTCGGTCGCCGCGACGAACCGGAAGATCGACCTCGCGGGCGCGACCACGATCCGCACGAACGTGAACTCGGGGGCCGACGGCGGAGTCGTCTTCCTGTCCAGCATCCTCGACCAGGTGGCCCGGCTGCCCCCGGTCGCCTCCATCCCGCTGCTCCCCCGCCGCTGGGCCGCCGTGTGGCAGTCGGAGAAGTACGCCACGGCCCAACAGGTACGCGGAACGGCAAAGTTGCACACGACCCTCACCCCGACCAAGGAGAGCGGCACCCTCGTCGCCTACCTGTACGACGTGGGGCCGCTCGGCCTCGGCAAGCTGGTCTCCCACGCGCCGTACACCTTCCACGGACGCGCCCCCGGAAAGCCGTTCGGCGTCGACCTGGAGCTGTACTCCACGGCCTACGACGTCCCGGCCGGGCACCGCCTCGCCCTGGTCGTCGACACGATCGACCCGCTCTACATCGAGCACAACCCGTCCGGCGCGCAGCTGACCTTCTCCTCGCCGGCGAACGACCCGTCGTACGTGTCGGTTCCGCTGCGCGAGCAGTGATCTCCGGCTGCCGCCGGACGGGCCTGGCCGATGTGAACCGCCGCCCCCGTGGCCGACAGGGCCATGGGGGCCGCACCCGGCGGGAGTGACCCGCGGAGCGGGCGGGCGGTCTGCTCACCCCGGGCGGATCGGCGGAATTCGGCGAAGTCCCCCTCTCCGACAGGGATGAAGGGAACATGGTAGTCGAGGTCCGATGCGACGAGCCGTCCGGAGCCCCGCCGCTCAGTGCTTGAGGATCTTGGAGAGGAAGTCCTTGGCGCGGTCGCTGGTGGGGTTGGTGAAGAACTCGTCGGGGGTGCGGTCCTCGACGATCCGGCCGTCGGCCATGAAGACGACGCGGTTGGCGGCCGAGCGGGCGAAGCCCATCTCGTGCGTGACGACGATCATGGTCATGCCGTCGCGGGCCAGTTGCCTCATGACCTCCAGCACCTCGTTGATCATCTCCGGGTCGAGGGCCGAGGTCGGCTCGTCGAAGAGCATCGCCTTGGGCTCCATGGCCAGGGCGCGGGCGATGGCCACGCGCTGCTGCTGGCCGCCGGAGAGCTGCGCCGGGTACTTGTCCGCCTGGTCGGCGACGCCGACCCGGTCGAGCAGTTCACGGGAGCGCTTGTCGGCGTCCTCCTTCTTGCGCCCGCGCACCTTCACCTGCCCCAGGGAGAGGTTCTGCAGGACGGTCTTGTGGGCGAAGAGATTGAACGCCTGGAAGACCATCCCGACGTCGGCGCGCAGCCGCGCGAGGGGCTTGCCCTCCTCCGGCAGCGGCTGCCCGTCGAGGATGATCTGTCCGGACTCGATGGTCTCCAGACGGTTGATCGCCCGGCACAGTGTCGACTTTCCCGACCCCGACGGGCCGATGACCACGACCACCTCCCCCCTGCCGACGGTGAGGTTGATGTCCTGGAGGACATGCAGCTCCCCGAAGTGCTTGTTGACGTCACGCAGCTCGATCAGCGGATCGACGGCCATGCTCAGCCCTACTCACTCTCAGCTGTGTGGTGGTGGCCGCAACGTATCCAGGCAAGATCGGACTTGTCGGGCGACACGCACTTTTCGATCATTAGCCGTATTTACGGCGGACTTTGGGCCAAAGCTTCTGAAGATCAAGGGTTCTGTAGACCAGTCTCACGCCTCCGCGACTTCCGCGTACAGCTGGGACAGCTCGGGCACGCCGTTCGCGGCCCATTCGTGACCGGAGTCCACGACGTCGAGCTCCCGGCCGGAGGCGAGCCGCACGACGGGCTGCCCGTCGGACCGGATCTCCCAGGCGGCTCCCGGTACGGTGCGCACGATGACGGTGCCCAGGTAGAGCCCGGCGTCGTTGCCGAGCCAGGTCAGGGTCTCCTCGTCGTCCCGCCAGCGTGGCACGAGCTGGTCCAGCGCCTCCAGCGAGGTCGCCGAGTCGTCCAGCCGGACACCCGCCCGGGACGCCTGGGAGCGGAGCAGTTCACACTCGGCAAGGAGTTCCGCGATGCCTGCCGGATCGGGAACCCCGAGCTTCCGGCGCCGGTTGCCCAGGAAAGGGATGTTCATATGTCCAGCGTGTCATTCGTACCGCCGTACGCACCACAGGCGCGCGGGCTCGCCGGTTCCTGACAAGTTCACGCCGAGTTCGTGCAGGGCTCGTTGACGGGCCTCTGCCGTCTCCCTAGTTTCACCGTGCGTCGTGCGCCTCGGCTTTCGTCGTGTCTTCTGTTCCGTCCCTGCGTTTCGTCTTGTTGCGTCGTGTGTCGATGAGCGGGAGGAGTCGGCCGTGCGCCGATGTGTCCGGGGGATCCTGATCGTCCTGGCCCTGTGCGGGTCCCTGGTGCCGACGGTGCCGGCACAGGCCGCCGAGGAGCGGCGGGCCACGCCGGTGCCGCTTGAGCGGCTGTTCGACAACGTCGCCGTCAGCGACGACGGACGGCCCGCGCAGGCCGACTTCGACGGTGCCGGTGCCTCCCTGTCGGCACGGGACCTCACGGCCGCGGGCTGGACGCCCGGCCGCGGTCTCACCGTCCAGGGGGCCCGGCTGGCCTGGCCGCGGCGGCAGCCCGGCGAGCCGGACAACGTCCGCGCGGCCGGCCAGGACGTACGCGTCACGGGGCGCGGAGACGCCCTCGCCTTCCTGGTGGCGGGCACCGCCGGCACCGAAGTGGGCGGCCCGGGCGTGATCACGTATGCGAACGGCAGCCGCTCCGGGTACCGGCTGACCGCGCCCGACTGGCGCACCGGGCCGCTCGCCACGAAGGCGGTGGCCCTGCCTCACATCAACACGCCCGGCGGGCAACTCGCCGAGCGGGCCCGCCTGTACGTCGTGACGGTGCCGCTGGCGCCGGGGAGCCCGGTCGCCTCGGTCCGGCTGCCGCGCGCGGCCGGACTGCACGTCTTCGCCGTGTCGGTCCGGACCGCGACGCGGGGGTGGACGGGCAGCTGGGCGACGTCCATCTCCGGCTACACCGCCGTCGGGCCCTGGACGGACCGGACGCTGCGGCTCGTGGTGCACACATCGGCCGGCGGGCCCCGGGTGCGGGTGCGGTTCGACAACACCTTCGCGGCGGCGCCGGTACGGATCGGCAGCGCGACGGTCGCCGTGCAGGCGTCGGGTGCGGCCGCACGCGGGACGCCGGTGCCGCTGTCCTTCGGTGGTTCGGGGGACGTGGAGATCCCGGCCGGGGCCCAGGCGTACAGCGATCCGCTGGGCTTCGCCGTCCCGGCTGGCGCCAACCTGCTGGTGAGCTTCCACCTGCCCGGCACGGTGGCGGCGGCGCCCGTGCACCGGCTCGCGCAGCAGCGGTCGTACGTCAGCGGGCCGGGCGACCACGCGGCGGACGGCTCCGCGGACGCGTACACATCGGTGATCAGCAGCTGGCCGCTGCTCGCCGGGGTCGACGTGAGCGGCGGGCCCGGATCCGTCGTGCTGCTCGGGGACTCCATCACCGACGGCGACAAGTCCACGGTGGACGCGAACCGGCGGTGGCCGGACGTGCTGGCCGGCCGGCTGCTGAAGCAGACCACGGTCCCGCGCTACGGCGTGCTGAACCAGGGCATCTCGGGCAACCGCGTGGTCACCGACCGGTACCCCGGCGACGGGGTGTCCACGGACGCGGCCGGGGTGAGCGCCCTGCACCGGTTCGACCGCGACGTCCTCGCCCAGCCGTCGGCCCGTACGGCCGTCGTCTTCGAAGGCGTCAACGACGTGCGCTGGGGCACGTCGGCGGAGCAGGTGATCACAGGGCTGCGGGAGCTGGCGGCACGCGGGCACGCCCGGGGCGTCAGGATGCTCGCGGCGACGATCCTGCCGTGCGAGGGCGAGGCGCGCTGCACGGCCGCCGTCGACGCCGAGCGGGTCGCGGTGAACGAGTGGATCCGGGCCGGCGGGGTCTTCGACGGCGTGCTCGACTTCGACGCGGTGGTCCGCGATCCGCAGCGGCCGTCCCGGATGCTGCCCGCGTACGACAGCGGGGACCACCTGCATCCGGGCGACGCGGGGCTGGCGGCCCTGGCGGACTCGGTCGACCTGCGGCTGCTCTAGAGCCTGTCGTGTGGGTCAGGTCGCAGGCCGTTCTAGACGTCGAGGTCCACCACGACCGGCGCGTGGTCCGACGCGCCCTTGCCCTTGCGCTCCTCGCGGTCCACGTACGCGTCCTTGACCGCCTTCGTGAACGGCTGGTTGGCGTACACCAGGTCGATGCGCATGCCGCGGTTCTTCGGGAAGCAGAGCTGGCGGTAGTCCCAGTACGTGAACGGGTGCTCGTACTTGAGGGGCCGCGGGACCACGTCGGACAGGCCCGCCTCGCGCAGGGAGGCGAGGGCGGCGCGCTCGGCCGGGGTGACGTGGGTGGAGCCCTCGAAGGCCGCGCGGTCGTAGACGTCGTCGTCCGTCGGCGCCACGTTGTAGTCGCCCATCACCGCGAAGGGGCGGCTGCCGGACGCGTCACCGGCGACGGCGGCCTTGAGGGCCTCGAACCACTGGAGCTTGTAGGCGTAGTGGGGGTGGTCGACCTCACGGCCGTTCGGCACGTAGACCGACCAGACGCGGAGTGGGCCGCACGTCGCCGAGATGGCGCGGGGCTCCACCGAGCCGTCGAACCCGGGGTCACCGGGCAAGCCCTTGACGACGTCCTCGATGCCGACGCGGGAGAGCACCGCCACGCCGTTCCACCGGCCGGTCGCGTGGACCGCCGCCTCGTAGCCCAGCTCGCGCAGCTGCTCCGCCGGGAACTGGTCCTCGGCGACCTTGGCCTCCTGGAGGCACAGCACGTCCGTGCCGCTGCTCTCCAGCCAGGCCAGGAGCCTCGGCAGGCGGGCGGTGATCGAGTTCACGTTCCAGGTCGCGATGCGCATGTCCCACAACCTACCCGGCGGGTCTGACAACGCGGCCCGGTCCCCTGGAGCCTCAGACCTCGGCGGAGTCTCCCGGTGTCAGCCGCAGGTGCTCCGAGCCGCCGAGCTGCCCGATCTGGCGGTCGTAGATCGGGCGGGCGAGATCCGTGAGGTAGGCGTCGTGGACGTCGTAGGCGCGCTGCGGCTTGACTTCGCGGACGTAGTCGATGACCTCCGAGATCTTGCTCCAGGGGGCCATCACCGGGAGCATCAGCGTCTCGACCCGGTGGCCGGGGACGGTGAAGGCGTCGCCGGGGTGGAAGACCTTGCCGCCGTCGACGAGGAAGCCGACGTTGGTGATCCGCGGGATGTCCGGGTGGATCACCGCGTGGAGCTCGCCGTGGACCTGGATTTCGAAGCCGGCGGCGGTGAAGGTGTCGCCGTGGCCGACCGTGTGCACGCGGCCGGGGAAGGCGGACGAGATCTTCTCCGCGACGGACTTCAGGGTCCAGATCCGCGCGGCCGGGTTGTTCTCCATCGCGGCGCGCAGCCGGAACTCGTCGAAGTGGTCGGGGTGCTCGTGGGTGACGAGGATCGCGTCCGCGCCGAGCGCGGCGTCCTCCTCGCTGAACCCGCCGGGGTCGAGGACGAGGGTGCGGCCGTCCTTCTCGAGGCGGACGCAGGCGTGCGACTTCTTCGTGAGCTTCATGATTCCATCCTGCCTCCGCGCTCCCCCGCGGACTCACTCACTCCTGGGGCGTGGTCTCCTCGCGGATGACCTGCTGGGCGACCTTGAACGCGCTGTTCGCCGCCGGTACGCCGCAGTAGACGGCCGCCTGGAGCAGCACCTCCTTGATCTCGCCCGGGGTGAGGCCGTTGCGCAGCGCCGCTCTGGTGTGGAAGGCCAGCTCGTCCAGGTGTCCGCCGGCGACCAGGGCGGTGAGGGTGACACAGCTGCGAGTGCGGCGGTCGAGGCCGGGGCGGTCCCAGATCTCGCCCCAGGCGTAGCGGGTGATGAACTCCTGGAAGTCCCCGGAGAACTCGTCGGCCTGCGCCAGCGACCGGTCGACGTGCGCGTCGCCCAGCACTTCACGGCGGACCTTGAGCCCGGCGTCGTAGGGGTCGGGCCGTCCTTGTGGCTGCTGCGGTACGACCGGGGCGATCTCGGCGACGGGCCCGCTCTGGACGGGCTGTGCGGGGGCGGCGGACAGGACCGGCTTGACTGCGGCCGCGGGCAGGGCGGTCTGGCCGGTGGAGGTCTCGAAGGCGGGCTGCCAGGCGGTGGAGAAGTGCCGCACCAGGAGGTCGGTGACGGCCGCTGGCTGCTCCACCGGAACCAGGTGGGAGGCGCCGGGGACGACGGCGAGGCGGGCGTCCGGGATGCCGGCGACCAGGGTGCGGGCCTCGGCGGGGCCGGTGACCTGGTCGTCCGATCCGACGAGGACCAGGGTCGGCACGCCAACGCGTCCGAGCTCGGCCCGGACGTCGAAGGAGGCGAGCGCCTCGCAGGCGGCGATGTAGCAGCCGGGGTCGGTGGTGCGCACCATCTGCACGGCCCACTCGGTGATCGCGGGCTGGGCGGCGGCGAACCCACCGGTGAACCAACGGTCGGGGGCCGTGCGGGCGATGGGGTCGAGACCGTTCGTCCGGACGATCACCCCTCTCTGCCGGAACTCGTCGGCCGTGCCGAAGCGCGGCGAGGCGGCGATCAGCGCGAGGGAGGCGAGCCGCTCGGGGTGGCGCAGGGCCAGCTCGATGCCGACCGCGCCGCCGAGGGCGCAGCCCGCGTAGCCGAAGCGCTGCACGCCCAGCGCTTCGAGGGTGGTCAGCAGCCGTGTGGTGAGGTCCGTGACCGAGCCCGCCGGGTACGCGGGGGCGCCGCCGTGTCCCGGCATGTCGAACCGGAAGACACGCCACTGCTTGATCAGCTCGGGGATCTGGCGGTCCCACATGTGCCATGTGGTACCCAGTGAGGGACCCAGGATCAGGACGGGAGCCTCTTCTGGCCCGTCAAAGCGGTATTGCAGGGTGTTCGGTGGTGTCTGGCTCACCCGTCCGAGCCTCTCATCTGTCACAAGATGTCACATCGCTGGGGTGAATCTACCGGGCCTCGTCCCACCCTCGCCAAGTCGCTCGATTGGTAGTCCTCATGGGTCACGCCTTCTCCTCCTCCGCAGCCCCATGCAGGCCATCCCATGTGGTGGCGGCTCCGCGAAGATCCTCTACATCCGGCTTGACGTACCACCGCTTGGTTGTCTTTACGTTCGTATGCCCAGCCCATCGCGCGAGGATGTGGTCCGGGACACCGTTGCTGGCCAGGAAGGTAAAGCACGACGCGCGTGCGTCGTAAAGCCTGACGCGCCGGAGTCCGAGAAGCTCCATAAGCCGGTACGCGCGCCGACGAAGTTGCTTGATCGTGAAGGCATCCCCTGCTTCGTGCACCAACACATAGCCGGACACCACGTACGCTTCCCCCAGAGCGAGCCTCTCATCCACTTGGAGAGCCCTGAACGCCTTGAGAGCGGCTAGCACCAGAGCCGGCAGCGGCAGAACCCGCTCGCCCGCAAGAGGCTTGGTGTCCTTCTCCACTACGTACCGATTGCCCATCATCGTGCGCGTGTTGGCAATGACAATCGTGGCGTTTCCCAAGTCAACGTCATCCCACCGAAGGCCGCAGACTTCAGCTGGACGGAGCCCCATCAGCGAAAGAAGAAGCGCAGCGTATAGACGCTCCCCCCTAATACCCTGGATGAACTTCTGAACCTCCTGGACATTCCAGGGCTGCACCTCCTCTTTACTTTTCCGCTCCTCCTTGCGTGCCCTACGGGGTATGGTCACGTGTGCAGCGACATTTACCTGCACCAACCGCCGGGTAACGGCCCTCCCCAGAGCTTCCTTCAGCCGAGCAAGGCTCATATCCACACTTGTGACTCCGAGTGGCGTACCAGCCCTTTTGCCACGCGCACGGCCATGCGTCAGCGCCCAGTCTCTCCACTCTTCCACATGCTCTTCAGTAAGGTCCTGGAGGCGGATGTTGCCAAGTCTCCCCCGAACTCGGTCCAGGGTAATCCTGTAGCTGTAGATGGTGGTTTCTTCGAGGTCGTCGGCTTTCAGATCCAACCACCGGTCGAGCCATTCGTTCACGGTGATCTTGTTGGGCGGCACGAACGAGCCCTCGTTCCGCCGGTTAGTTATGCTCGCGTACTCAGCCTTCGCTTCCTTCAATGAATCGAAGGTGCGCCTCAACTGCTTTCGCTTCCCGGTCTCGGGGTCGATCCCTACATCGACAACAAACCGATATCTAACCTTCCCTTTCGAGTTCGACTGAAGCCTCTTGATCGGATCGGACAGAATACTCACTCTCCTTGACCTTAGGGGACGAACTGGCTGCGTTGCCCGCTGCGGCTCCACCGCCAAGCACAGCCGTGCGAACAGCGTCAATGCTCTGCACGATCCCCGGTTTCGGTAACCGGGGATCATCTGCTATCTATCGCCCTGCGCGACGAGGGCCTGTCCCTCGCTGCCCCGATTCGGCATCGGTCAAGCGGCCAGCCGCTAGGTCCCGACGAGTTACTGCTGAGAGGTGCACCGCGATGTATGAGAGGGTCGCGCGGGCAACGCAATGTCAGCGCTGTAGCAGATCCTCACCGAACAGCCCACCGGCGCAGACACAGAGACTGACCACCGTGTCCAGGGCTCTGCAGTTCCCCGTCTCCTGGGCGATCCACGCGTTCATAGCTCCGAGCGCTAAGAGGACGGGGGCTGTGAAGCGGGCAGATCGGATTTGCGGGATTTGACAGGTGGACCTTGGACCTCCTTGGGGTTGCGCTCGGTCATGGCACCGAGTAGCGCGGGCTGGGGACTGGGGACGGCCGACCATCTGCCGGTTCGGCCCGGAGGCCCACATACCTTCACTGACCTGGTGTTTTCCAGGTCGTTGTACGTTGACATGATCCCGGTGGAGGTTCCAGTCCGTTGGGGCTGTTTCCCGTCTGCCGTGAGCTGAAGGTCTCCGGCAGGCACTCACTCGCTGCTCGGGGCCTCGCTGCACATGTATGGACGCCTCAGTCACGCCGCCGAAACGGGAAGCGGCAGTGCGCGAGCTGGGCTAGGTGCAGAGGAAAGACGCTGCGCGAGGCGCACCGGGTGCTGCCCGCACTGCCGAGCCGTCGCACCGTCCTGCTGGCCTTGCGGTGCCCCTCGACATTCCGGCCGCGCCTGGCACGGCCGATAGAATGTCCGGGCCCGGCCGCCGCCCCGGTGAGGGGCCCGTGTCCGGCGAGAGGACCCCGCAGTGAGCCAGCACCGTTCCGCCCGTGCGGCGGTGTTCTCGGCCGGGTCCTGGGGTACCGCAGTCGCCAAGATCCTGGCCGACGCCGGCACCGACGTCATCGTGCACGCCCGACGGGACGAGATCGCCGACGCGATCAACACGGTTCACCGCAACCCTGGTTACTTCCCGGACGTCGAGCTGCCTGTCTCCCTGGCGGCCACGACCGACCCGGCCGCCGCGCTTCACCGCGCGGACTACCTCGTGCTGTCCATCCCCGCGCAGTCCCTGCGGACCAACCTCGCTCTGTGGACGCCGCACATTGGGCCCGACACCGTGATCGTGTCTCTGATGAAGGGCATCGAACTGTGCAGCGGGCAGCTGGCGAGCCAGGTCATCACCGAGGTGACCGGTGTCAGTGCGGACCGGGTCGCGGTGCTGTCGGGCCCGAACCTCGCCCGCGAGATCATGGACGGCGAGCCCGCCGCCGCCACCGTCGCCTGCCCCGACGAGGCGGCCGCCCGCCGCTTTCAGCAGGCGTGCCGCACCCCGTACTTCCGGCCCTACACCAGCACCGACATCATCGGCTGCGAGCTGGGTGGCGCGGTGAAGAACGTCATCGCCCTGGCGGTCGGCATCGCCTCGGGCATGGGCCTGGGCGACAACGCCTCGGCGATGCTCATCACTCGCGGGCTGGCGGAGACCACCCGGCTGGCTGTGGCCATGGGCGCTCAGCCAGCCACCCTCGCGGGGCTTGCCGGCCTCGGCGACCTCGTGGCCACCTGCTCCTCCCCGCTCTCCCGCAACCGCTCCTTCTTTGGGACTGTAAATCGTTCGGCTCTGGCCCGTAGTCGGTGGTGACGCCGGATAGCCATTCGCGGTCATGATCTTGCGATGGATATC
>NZ_DF968407.1:0-28898 GCF_001270025.1 Streptomyces azureus
CCCGCCCGGCGCCCACGTCACCGGTGACGTACGCCTGACGGCCCACGGCCTGACCGGCTACATCCCCCAGCACCCGGCGGCCGTCCTCAATCCAGCCCGCCGTATCTCCGCGCTGCTGACCGACATCGCCCGCGCCCAGGTCCGCCACCTACCGCTGGGGCAGCGTCGGCTGGCGGCCCGCGAACGCGTCCTGCAGTCCCTCGCTGAAGCCCAACTCCCGGACGCCGAGGCCCTGCTGGGGCGCTACCCGCATCAGCTCTCCGGCGGCCAGCAGCAACGTGTCGTCCTCGCCCAGGCCCTGCTGCTCGGCGCCCGCGTCATCGTCGCCGACGAGCCCACCACCGGCCAGGACGCCCTGACCAAGAGCCGCATCGTCGACCAGCTCGCGGCCGTCGCGGCACGCGGCATCGCCGTCGTCCTGCTCAGCCACGACCTGGACGTCGTCCGCGCACTCGCCGACGAGGTGATCGTCATGCGGGCGGGCCGGGTCGTCGAGTCAGGCCCGGCACCACGCGTCTGGCTTGCGCCCCAGCACGAATGGACCCGCGAACTACTGAGTGAGCAGCCGCAGTTCCCGGAACCGGACAGTCCGAGCGGCACCGAGCAGCCCGTCCTGCGGATCCGCGACCTCACCGCCCGCCACCACGCCGGCGCACGCGGCAGGACCGTGGTGCTGCGCACCCCCCGACTCGACCTGTACCCGGGCGAGTGCCTGGCCGTGGTCGGCCGCTCCGGCAGCGGCAAGACGACCCTCGCCCGCTGCCTCGCCGGCCTCCACCGTGACCACGACGGAGAGATCGTCCTCGACGGCACACCGCTGCCCCACAGCCTGCGCAACCGCAGCCGCACGCACCTCGCGGCCGTGCAGTACGTCTTCCAGGACGCGCGCGCCGCCTTCGACGAACACCGCCCCGTACTCCACCAGGTCGCCCGCACCGCGATCCGCCTGCGCCACGCCGACGCGGGCACCGCGACGCAGGAAGCCCGAGCCACCCTGGCCCGCCTCGGACTTCCGGAGGACCTGGTCCACCGGCGCCCCGGTCAGCTCTCCGGTGGCGAACTCCAGCGCGCCGCGCTCGCCCGTGCCCTGCTCGCCCACCCCCGCGTCCTCATCTGCGACGAGATCACCTCCGGCCTCGACACAATCACCCGCCGGGGCATCCTCGACATCCTCACCACACTCGTCCGCGACCGCGACGACCTGTCCCTGGTACTGATCACCCACGATCTGGACACCGCGGCCCTGGCCCACCGCATCGCCGTCCTGGACGCCGGCGAACTCGTCGAACAGGGCCCTGCCCAACGCATCCTGACCACCCCGAAGCACCCGTTCACCATCTCGCTCATGGAGGCCACTGCACGCCTGGCGGCCGGAACGGGCATCTGACCGGCGCACGTGCCCACCGCCTCCATCGGGTGGCGTCGCTGCGGCTGTCCATGGCCACCCTGCCTCTTCGAGCGTGACCAGGGTGCGTTGCACCGGCCGAGTCGAGTGACCTTGAAGCACTCCTGCACGAGATGCACAGGGCATGGCACGGCAGAATCCTGGACGTCGGCTGCGTACCGCGTCCGAGGGGCATGGTCCTCCGCCAGCACTCAGTCACGGCTGAGCACGTCATCCAACTCGGTCGCGAACAAGAAATGTGGCCCTCAGCTCAGGAGCCGCGCGGCTCGTCGCCCCGTTCTGCTGCCGCGAGGCCAATGTCTGCCCTGACTCGGCGGTAAGCCGCGCGCGCGTGGACCAGACGGGCCAGCGCCGTGCCTATGAGGGCCGCGGTGAGCAAGCAGGTGAGCCAGAACGTGTCGCGCGCACCGGCCCAAGTCAGGATGCCGGCGGGCGGGATGGCGAAGCCGTTGAGGAAGAGCCAGCACAGGACGGCCGTGCCAGGGGCCGCGGTGAAGCGGGCGCACAGGCCCAGCAGCGCGGCCAGCACGGAAAGCACGGCCAGGGCGAGTGCGGGCCGGTCCTGACCCACCAGGGTGTTGAGGAGCGCCACCAGCAGCAGGGCGCCGACGAAAGCCGCAGCCCACACCAACGGCGTGGACACGGGCCGGGGGACGGGCCTCGCTCCGGTGCTGAGGGACACCCACTCGATCATGCTCACGGTTCCTTCCGGTCCTCTCCGGCCCCGTCCACGGGAACGCACCGGTCTTCCGTTCGGCTCCGGCATGAGACGGCGGACGCGGATCGTCCACCCACTCGGCCCGGGAGGAGGGGTACTGACATCGGCCGGGTCGGGCGCTCGTCAGGGTGCCGTTCAACCTTCCCCAGGAAGCGGTACGCGTCCTCCTTGGGGACGGTGTTCTTCGCCTTGTCGGGCACGGACACCACGACCTCGTCGGCCGCGTGGTGCTCCCGTTCGCCGGTCTTCGGGTCGTCGGACCGCAACGACACCTCGCGCTTCGCGGCCTTCAGCGTCACGTCCGCGTGGCCTGCGCCGACGAGTGCCCCGCGCACGCCCATACGCATGAGCACAGCAGCCTGCGCGCGAAACCTCCGCTCCTGCGAGCGGGCGTTCGACGACCTCCTCCAGGCTCCTCGGCTGCTGACCAGCCGTGCAAGCCAATGAGACCGCCGGAACGGCAACGGTCCCTGCGATCCAGGGTCGTGGCACAGCAAGCGCACCGGCACAGCGAGCGTGGGCCGACACACCGGCTGCCGGCCTGCCGCCGGAAGGGAGCCCCTGCTTCCCTTACATGGCCTGCGGCTCCTACGGCAACGCACCACACGACGACGGCCTCACCGCCTGGCTCGCGGACACCCATCCGGCACGCACGTCCGCGACCGTCCGAGCGACTGCCCCTGACCTCTCACATGCTTGCCGGACTGCCGTCAGCTCTGTACGGCCGGCTGTCGGTGGTGTATGCGGAGATGCTCCCCGGGCTGGCCGCACAGCCGCTAGTGCAGGCTGACGAGTACCGGCTCATCCTGCCTCGACTACCCTGGCCGTACTGCCCAGCCGACCGCAGCTCATGCGGGGACCGGCTACGGCTGTCGCGCCCTCCTCCGTAAGCCGATCCCTCGCTCACACACCCGCTTCCGCGCCGCCGCAGCAGGTGCATGCCGTTCAGCCCCATGAGGACCGATGAGCCCCGTGGCCCGCGCCTCGCAGCGGCAGGTCCCGGGTCACGGGTCCGCTCGGACCACCTCGGTGAGACCGCGGTGCACCGGCGCGGTAACGACAAGCCGGTGCCCGGTGTGGGGCGGCCTCACCGAGGTCGGGGGATCAGTGGCCGGCGACGACGCCGGAGAGTTCGTTGGTGCTCTTCGGCAGGGTCACAGAGGTAACCTTCTTGCCCGATTCGATGTCGATGGCATGCAGTTGGCGCTTGCCCGGTTCGGAAACGTACGCGGTGTTGTCGCGGACGAAGAGGGTGGGCCGGGGCTGCTGCCAGTCCAGCGGCTCCTGCCATTCGTCCACGACGGGGATCTTCTTCTCGACCTTGCCCGTCTCGGGGTCGATGACGTGGAGGTTGCCGTCGGTGCCGAGGAGGAGGGCCTCGCCCTGGGGCCCGCGGCCGAGCGAGCGGAAGGAGTAGCTGGTGCCCAGGTCGACCAGGCGCAGCTTTCCGGTCTCGGTGTTGATGAGGGAGATGCGGGTCGGCCGCTCCAGTTCGGCCTCCGGGTCGGTCTTGTAGTCGCCCAGGAGGATGGGCGAGGTGTCGCTGCCGCGCTGGTTGCCGATGCGGCCGTAGTCGTCGGGGGCGTCGACCTTGGTGAACTTGCCGTTCTTGTAGATCAGGATGCCGTCCTCGCAGCCGATGCCGACGGCCTCGCCCTTGGCGGTGGCCTCGCCGTGGACGCCGGGGCAGTTCTCGTTGCGCTTGATCTCCTTGTTGTTCTTGTCCAGGACGAGGGCGCCGGTGCGCTTCTCCTCGGTGCCGAGGGTGGTGAGGAGTTCGCCGTTGGTCAGTTCGATGGCGACGCCGTGGTGCGGTTCGGCGGAGGTGTAGGTGCGGCCTTCCGGCTTCTTGCCACCCTTGAGGTCGGCGGGGTCGAAGACGTTGACCTCACCGGTGCCGTCGGTGAACAGGACCGTCTTACCGGCGTGCTGGACGACGTGGCCGGGCTTGGCGCCCTTGTACTCGATGCCGGGGAAAGTCTGTTCGGCGGCGTTCAGGACGCGGAATCCGGAGTCGGTGGAGACGATGACGTGGGAGTCGTCGCCGGCGGGGTTGAGGCGGTTGAAGCCGGGCAGCTCGATCGTGTTGGCGAGCTTCAGGCTCTCGGCGTCCAGGACGTACAGGCCGCCGTCGAACGTGGCGACCAGCGGGTCCTTGACCGCTACGGCCTTGGTGTTCGGCGCGTTCTTGGCCTTCGCGTCGGA
This sequence comes from Streptomyces azureus, assembly GCF_001270025.1. NCBI lineage: Bacteria > Bacillati > Actinomycetota > Actinomycetes > Kitasatosporales > Streptomycetaceae > Streptomyces > Streptomyces azureus. The sequence goes on from NZ_DF968407.1 coordinate 4,329, forward strand.
CGACGAGGAGTTGTCCTCTCCTCCGCAGGCGGTCAGGACCGCGGACGCGGCCAGGGCGAGGGCCGTGCCCGTGATGGCTCTGTTGCGTATCGGCTTGTTCACCGGGGTGTTCCTTTCTGTGCCGCGCGGGCGCGGCAGTGAGTGCGGGTGTGCTTGAGCGGCCGGTCGGCCGGTGTCCACGTCAGGGGCGCTGGTTCAGGCGCCGGTCAGGCCGTCGGTCATGGCGGTGGTGTTGGCGCGCATCATCTGCAGGTAGGTGCCGGCGCCCTTGCCCTTTTCGGTCAGGGATTCGGAGTAGAGCTCGACGACCCGCACCTGGCCGCTCAGTTCGGTGCGCAGGACCTCGGCCAGCCGCTTGGGCTGGGAGGAGTCGGCGAACACGGTTTGTACGCCTGCCTTGCGCATGGCCTGGGTGAGCGAGCGCAGGTCGGAGGAGCTGGGCGAGGCCAGCGTCGTACCACTCGGGATCACCGCGCCGATCACCCGGAAGCCGAAGCGTTCGGCGAGGTAGCCGAAGACGTGGTGGTTGGTCACCAACGCGCGCCGCTGTTCGGGTATGCGGTCGAAGGATTTCTCCATCCAGGCGGTGAGGTGGGCGAGTTGGTCGTCGTAGCGGTCGGCGTTGGCGCGGATCGCCTTCTCGTCCACGCCGTCCACGTGCTCGACGACCTGGTCGGCGATCAGGCCCACGGCTTTGCGGACGCGGTCGGGGTCGGTCCAGAAGTGAGGATCGGGCTGCCCGGCCTCCTCCTCGGGTCCTCCGTCGTCGTGGGCCTGGAAGGTGAATGGGTCCACCGCCTTGCCGGCCTCGAAGGTGGCCACTCCTGCCTCGCGGGCGGCGTCCACGTGCCGCAGTACGTTCTCCTCCAGGCCCAGTCCGTTGAAGACCACCAGGTCGGCACGCTCCAACTCGGCGGCCTGCATGGCCGACAGGCCGAAGGAGTGCGGGTCGGCGTTCGGCTTCATCATCACGGTCACATCGGCCTCGTCGCCGACGATCTCCTGCGTGATGTCGCCCAGAATGTTGGTCGTCACCACCACCCGGGGCCGGTCGTCGCCGCTCGTACAGCCGGTGCCGGCACCGGCCAGGGCGAGGGTGAGCAGGGCCAGCAGGAGGGTGCGCAGCCGCCGCGGCTCTTGCGTCTGTCTCGTCATCGTCCGGTCTCCACCATCAGAGCCGGCTCGATGTCCAGGTCGAAGGTGCGCGCGACGCGCAGGTTGTCGTTGTAGTCAATCTCGTACACGCGTTTGCCCTTGGGATCGTTGAGGTAGGCGCGGCTGCGGTCGACCTCGATGACTGGCACCGCAGGCCCTGCGCTGTCGGTCTCGGGGGCGCCTGTCAGAAGCGGCTTCGTCCTGGAGACCTGCTTGCCGGTGGCGATGTCGTAGCCGTGGAGCGCTCCGTCGGTCTCCAGGACGATCAGGACGGAACCCTCTCCCGCGGTGTTTGCGGAGACGACGGGCCCGGTCTTCACCCGTTGCCACGTCCGCTCACCGACGTCCAGCACCCACACGGCCCGCTCCCCGGCCGGTGCCGTGAGCGTGTCGCTGCCGGGCCGGTGCCGGAAGGCCGTGGCCCGCTCCTTCTCGGGTACGTCGTCGCCGTACGGGATCTTCTCGGCGGTGAAGGTGCCGTCGGCCTCGCGGACGAGCAGGGCGCCGTCGGCGCAGCCGAGGACGACGCCGCGCCGGGTGACGGCGTCGCCCCGCACCTCCTCGCACCCGGCGTCTGGCGACGCGGCCCGCTTGCCCTCGCGGTCGTACACCGCGACCTTCCCGTCGTCCGTGACGCCGAGCAGGTGCTCCGCGTACGGCACGACAGCTCCCGCGTGTGTGCCGGGCAGCGGGCGGGCGGAGCCGACCTTGCCCTTCTCCAGACCGGCCCGGCGGTAGATCCTGGCCCGCCCGTCCTTGTCGGTCACCGCTGTGACGGCGGCATCGCTGCGGACGCGGCTGCCCGGGCCTGCGGGCAGCCGGCCCACGTCACGTATCGCCGCGCGGTAGTAGTGGACGTGGTCGCCGTGGTCCACCATCCAGGCTCCGCTGTCCAGGGCGCGCGTGCTGCCTGCGGTGTGGAAGTAGCCGAAGCGGCCGTCAGTGGTGAGTTTGGTGGTGCCCGAAGTCCGGGGCACCTCGTGCGTCTTCCCGGTGATCAGATCGAGGACCCGGGTGTCGCCGGTGACCGGGTCGTTGAGCACCAGCCGGGACTGCTGCTCGGCCTTCTCCTGGGCCCCCTCAACGTAACCGTGCGGAGCAGAGGCCGAGGGAGTCGTCCTCGGGGCGGACGCGGTGTCGTCCTGACCCGCGCAGCTCGTGGTGAGCAGACAGACGGCCACGAGCGCGGTGGGCACCCAAGCAGTGACGTTTCTCCGGACGAACAAAGCGATCGCCTCTTCAATCAGTGGGTGGCCGCGGCGTGAGCACCGGCGAGGCGCGCACGGCGGTGGTGGCGGAGACGGGATGCCAGGTGGGAGAGGAAGAACAGGCTCACCGCGAGGCCCGAGATGGTCGCGCCGGCCGCGGTGCTCAAGTGCCAGGACAGCAACAGGCCACCGAAGGTGGCGGTGATGCCGAGCAGCGCCGCGAGAGTCATGAGGCCCCGCACACTGCGCGCCCAGGGCAGCGCGGCCGCGGGCGGGGCGATGAGCAGCCCCAGGACCAGCAGCGTCCCCACGATGTGGAAGGAGGCGACGATGGCCAGCGCCAGCAGGCCGAGCAGCACTGCGTGAGCGAGGCGCGGGCGCAGACCGAGCGTCTGCGCCTTGCGCGGGTCGAACGCCAGGGCGAGGAAGGCCCGGTGGCCGAGGACCGAGACGACCAGCGCCAGCAGCAGCGCCACACCCAGCAGCACCAGGTCCTGCTCGCGGACGGCGAGGACGTCACCGAAGAGGAACCCGGTCAGGTCGACCGCGAAGGACTGCGAGCGCGAGACGATGATGACACCGAGCGACAGCATCCCCACGAACAGCAGGCCGATCCCGGTGTCCTGGGACAGCCTCGGGGTGCGGCCGAGGGCGGTGACGCCGGCCGTCATGACGGCCGCGCTCAGCAGCGCCCCCACCAGCAGGTTGCCGCCGAACAATGCGGCGAGCGCGACTCCGGGCAGCAGCCCGTGCGACATGGCGTCGCCGAGGAAGGCCATCCCCCTGAGCACCACCCAGGTGCCGGCCAGGGCGCAGATCGCCGACACCAACATCCCGCCCCACAGCGCCCTTTGCACGAAGGTCACCTCGAAAGGGCCCGTCAACCACTCCATGGATCAACACACTACGATGAAAATCATGTTCATAAAACAGGGAATCTCCCCCGCCGTCGCCGAGGGCGGGACGTCACGCGTCCACTTCACCGGGCTGTCCGCCGGCTATCCCGGCCGCACTGTCCTCCAACAACTCGACGCCGATATACCGGCGTTGGCCATCACGGCACTCGTCGGCCCGAACGGCAGCGGGAAGTCCACCTTGCTCGGAGTGTTGGCCGGCGTGATTCGACCCACATCAGGCGAGCTCCGTCACGTCGGCAACCGGCCGCCCGCGTTCGTCCCGCAGCGCGGCGCAGTTGGTGACGCACTGCCGCTGACGGTCAGGCAGACGGTAGAGATGGGGCGCTGGGGCGAACGCGGGCCGTGGCGCCGGCTGACCCGGCAGGACCACGCCACCGTGGACCAGGCCATGGAGCGACTGGGCATCACCGACCTCGCCACACGCCAGCTCGGGGAACTGTCCGGCGGGCAAAGGCAACGCGCCCTGATCGCCCAGGGACTCGCCCAGGAATCGGACCTGCTCCTCCTGGACGAGCCGACCACGGGACTCGATCCCGAGGCAAGGGACCGCATCGCCGCGCTGCTGACGGAACTGGTCGCCGACGGGGTGACCGTCGTCCAGGCCACGCACGACCTCGAAGCCGCGCGCTCAGCCGACACCTGCCTTCTTCTCAGCGACGGCCACCTGGCGGGACAAGGTGATCCGGAGCAACTCCTCAACCCCTCGACGCTCGCCCAGATCTGGCAATCAGCCTGACGCGACGACCCCGTCATGTCTCGTGGCTCATGTGGCGCTGATACATGCACCAGGGGGCGCCGGTGCCGTACGTGCCGACACGACCATCCGGTTGGCTTGGAGGCGACCAGGCCGGACACCGCGGACCGGTCGCACAGGACGGAGGGGTCACAGAAGTGGCCCCAGCCACGGATGCAGCCTTGCCCTGATGCCCAGCGTCCGTGACAGCACTGCCGGGCCTGGTCACGCAGGCGAGCGCGCTGCGACGGACTGACCCCGGCACGACTTGGGTAGCTAGTTGCAAATATGATGCAACAACGTTCCATCAGCAATAAGGGTGTGAGGTCCATGACGCTCCGACGGATACGAGGAGCCGCTGCCGCAGCGGCGCTACTGACCGGAGTCGCCGCGTGTTCGGCCCCCAGCGGCAGCACGGAGGCCACCGGATCCGCCGATTCCGTCGTCATCGGCGTGGCCTCAGAGCCGGACACCCTCAGCCCGCTGCTCGGCTACGGCAAGGACGGCAACTCGAAGGTCTTCGACGGTCTGCTGGCCCGGGACTCCGAGCTGAAGCTGAGACCGGCCCTGGCCAAGGCGCTGCCCAAGGTCACCGCCGACGGCCTCACCTACACGTACACCCTGCGCGAGGGCGTGAAGTTCAGCGACGGCGAGCCGCTGACCTCCGCCGACGTGGTCTTCACGTACAGGACGATCCTCGACGCGAAGACCAACAACACCTCCCGCAGCGAGCTGGACGCCATCAAGGAGGTGCGGGCGGACGGCGACGGCAAGGTCGTCTTCACCCTCAAGTACCCCTACGCGCCCTTCGCCGGGCGCACGGTGCTGCCCATCGTCCCGGAGCACATCGCCGGCAAGCAGGACCCCAACACCGGAGCCTTCAACACCAAGCCCATCGGCACCGGACCGTACGTCCTCGCCTCCTGGAGCAAGGGCGAGAAGCTCACCTTCAAGGCCAACCCCACCTACTGGGGCGGCGCGCCGAAGGTGAAGAAGGTGACCATGGCGATCATCGAGGACGACGACGTGCGCGCCACCCGCCTGCGCTCCGGCGACCTCGACGGCGCGGTGCTCCCGCCCAACCTTGCCGCCACCTTCAAGGACGACACGGCGAAGAAGACCTACGACGCCAAGACGTACGACTTCCGCACCGTCACTCTTCCCACCGAGAACAAGGTCACCGGGGATCGTGCCGTCCGCCAGGCCCTGGACGCCGCCGTGGACCGCCAGGCCATGGTCGACAAGATCCTCGATGGCGCCGGCCGGCCAGCGTACGGACCGTTGCCCGTCGACGATCCCTGGTTCGCCGAGGGCGTCGAACGCGAGCAGGACCTCGCCGAGGCCGAGCGGATCCTCGACCAGGCGGGCTGGAAGGCCGGCGACGGCGGCATCCGCGCCAAGGACGGGCAGCGAGCGTCCTTCACCCTCCTGTACCCCTCGGGCGACAAGGTCCGCCAGGACCACGCCCTCGCCTACGCCTCCGACGCCAAGAAGGCCGGCATCGACGTGCGAGCGGAGAGCGCCACCTGGGAGGTCATCGAGCCGCGGATGAAGAACACCGCGGTCCTCGCCGGCTTCGGCAGCAACGGCGACCCCGACTTCGGCCTCTACACCCTGCTGCACTCCTCGCTCGCCGGCGACGGCTTCAACAACATGGCCCGCTACGACAACCCGGCCGTGGACAAGGCGCTCGACACCGGCCGCCGCAGCTCGGACCCGGCGACCCGGAAAGCCGCCTACGGCAGCCTCCAGCGCGAACTGGTGAAGGACCCCGGCTACACCTTCCTCACCCACATCAACCACGTCTACGTCCTCGCCGACCGCTGGGACGGACTGACCACGCAGGTCGAGCCGCACGAGCACGGCTTCGCCAGCGGCCCGTGGTGGAACCTCGAAGCCTGGCAGCCGAAGAAGTGACGTCCGCCCTGAAGTCCTCCCTGCCCTGGGGGGCGATGGCACGCCTGGCGGGGCGGCGACTGCTGTTCGCCGCCCCCGTCCTCCTCGTCGTGACGTTCGGCGTCTTCGCGATCGCCGCCGCCTCCCCCTTCGACCCGGTCAAGGCGTACGCGGGCACGGCCGCCCTCGGTGCCGACGCACGGACCCTGGAGCGGCTGCGGGAGAACCTCGGCATGGACCAGCCGTTCACCTCCCGCTGGTGGGACTGGCTGACCTCCGCGCTCGGCGGCGACCTCGGTCACTCCAGCGTGCTGCGGCAGCCGGTCGCCCAGGTCATCGGCGAACGCCTCGTCTGGTCCGCGCTGTTGTGCGCCGTCGCCTTCGTGGTGGCCGTGCTGACCGGCACCGTGCTCGGCGTGCTGGCGGCCCGCCGTCCCGGATCCGCGCTCGACCGGACCGTCACCTCGCTGGCCTACTCCCTGGAGGCGGCGCCCGTCTTCTGGATCGCCCTGCTGGCCGTCTGGCTGTTCGCCCTCCAGTGGGGCGTGCTCCCGGTCGGCGGCCTCACCGACACCGCCAGCGAGCAGGTCACGCCGGGGCAGGTGGCGAGCCATCTCGTGCTGCCCGCCGGAGTGCTCGCCGTCTCCCAACTCCCCTGGTTCACCTTGTACGTCCGCCAGGGCGTCGGCGACGCGCTCGCCGAGGACCCCGTGCGCGGCGCCCGGGCCAGGGGGCTGAGCGAGCGCACCGTCCTGCTCGGCCACGCCCTGCGCTCCGGACTGCTGCCAGTCCTCACGCTGGTCGGCTCCCGCGTCCCGGAACTCATCACCGGCGCCCTGCTGGTGGAGAGCGTCTTCAGCTGGCCCGGCATCGCGGCGGCCACCGTGGAAGCGGCCACCGCCGTCGACTTCCCGCTGCTCGCCGCCCTGACCACGCTCGCCACCGCTGCCGTGCTCCTCGGCAACCTGCTCGCGGACCTGCTCTACGGACTCTTCGACCCGAGGGTGAAGTTCAGTGACATGTGAACCCACGGCCGATGCCGCCTGGCGGTCGTACGGCGGCAACCGCCGCTCCACCCGGGCGGTACGCGTACGCGTCTCGGCCGCACTGGTGACCGCGACGGTGCTGGCCGTCCTCCTGGTGCCCCCGCTGGTCCAGCTCGACCAGCAGGCCGTCGACCTGGCCGCCAAGTTGCTGGCGCCGAGTTGGAGCCATCCCTTCGGCACCGACGACCTCGGCCGGGACCTGCTCCTGCGCTGCGTCTACGGCCTGCGGGTCTCCCTGCTGGTCGGGGTGGCGGCGGCACTCACGGCGACCGTGATCGGCACGGCCGTCGGAGCCACCGCTGGAGCGCTGGGCGGCTGGGTCGACCGGGCCGTCATGCGGCTGGTCGACACGTTTTCCTCCGTGCCTCACCTGCTGCTCGGCATCTTCATCGTCGCCATGTTCCGGCCCGGCATCTGGCCGGTGGTGGTCTCGGTCGCGCTCACCCACTGGCTGTCCACCGCGCGGATCGTCCGCGCCGAGGTGCTGTCCCTGCGTTCCCGGCCGTACATCGACGCCGCCGTGTCCGGGGGCGCGTCCCGGTGGCGAGTGGTCGTGCGGCATCTGCTGCCCGCCGTACTCCCCCAGGCCGCGCTGGCCGCCGTACTGATGGTGCCGCACGCCATGTGGCACGAGTCGGCCCTGTCCTTCCTCGGACTCGGCCTGCCCACCCACACCGCCAGCCTCGGCACCCTCATCCAGGGCGCCCGGGGCTCGCTGCTGGCCGGGCAGTGGTGGCCCACCCTCTTCCCCGGCCTGTTCATCATCATCCCCACCCTCGCCATCGCCGGACTCACCGGAGCCTGGCGGGAGCGGATCAACCCCCGCCGCCGATCGGAGCTGATGCTGTGACGCTCGCAGAGCGACGTCCCGTCCTGTCGGTGCGCGGGCTGTCCGTGCGCTTCCTCATGCCCGGCGGGCGGCGGATCGCCGCCGTCACCGACGCGCACTTCGACGTGGCGGCCGGCGAGTGCCTCGCCCTGATCGGTGAGAGCGGCTGCGGCAAGTCGGTCCTCGCCTCCGCCCTCCTCGGCCTGCTCCCCGCCAACGCCCAGGCAGCGGGCGAGGCCCGCATCGGCGACCTGGATCTGCTCGCCGCCGACGAGCGCACTCTCGCCCGGACGGTGCGGGGCCGTCTGATCGGGCTCATACCGCAGAGCCCGGCCGCACACCTCACCCCCGTGCGCACGGTCCGCTCCCACCTGGAGGAAACCGTCGCCGCGCTGACCCGTACCCGTGGACGTGCGGTCGTACGGGTCGCGGCCGAGACGGCCGCCGAGCGCGCCGCGTTCCCCATGGACCACCTCGACCGCCACCCGCACGAGCTCTCAGGCGGCCTCGCCCAGCGCGCCGCCACCGCCCTCGCCCTCGTCGGCGACGCGCCGCTGCTGCTCGCCGACGAGCCGACCACCGGACTCGACCGCGACCTGGTGGACCACACCGTCGACGAACTACGGCGCCATGTCGACGCCGGCGACGGGGAGGGCACGCGTCGCGCCCTGCTGATGATCACCCATGACCTCACGGCCGCCGAGCGCATCGCCGACCGGGTGGCCGTGATGTACGCGGGACGGATCGTCGAACTCACCGACGCGGAAACGTTCTTCGGCGCCCCCGGCCCCCGGCACCCTTACAGCCGCGGCCTGCTCCAGGCACTCCCGGAGCGCGCCTTCACCGCGATCCCCGGAATGCCGCCCGAACTCGGCGATCTGCCCGACGGGTGTGCCTTCGCCCCCCGCTGCGAGCGCGCGTCCGAAGCCTGCGCCACCCTGCCGCCGACGGCCGCCGGAACCGCCTGTCACCATCCGCACGTTCGGGAGGGCATCCGTGCTTGAACTGCGTGGCATCACCGCCGGATACGACAGGAAGGCCCCGGTGGTGCGAGGGGCCTCCCTGACCGTCGCCCCCGGTGAGTCCGTCGGCCTGCTCGGCCCCAGCGGCTGCGGCAAGTCCACGCTCGCCCGGGTCGCGGCCCTGCTGCACCGCCCCGACTCGGGCGCCCTCCTCCTCGACGGCGAACCCGTACGCCGCTGGCGCCACCGCGCCCCGCGCGCCCAGCGCACCGCCTTCGGCGTGGTCTTCCAGCAGCCCCGCCTCTCCGCGGACCCCCGGCTGCGGCTCACCGACCTGATCGCCGAGCCCCTGCGCGCGGTCGGCCGCCGCGACGCTGTCCCCGACCGCGTCGCCGAACTGGCCCAGGCCGTCGGCCTCACCCCCGACCTCCTCGACCGTCGCCCCCACGAGGTCAGCGACGGCCAGCTCCAACGCGCCTGCCTCGCCCGCGCCCTCGTACTGCGTCCGCGCTGGCTGATCTGCGACGAGATGACCGCCATGCTCGACGCCTCCACCACCGCCGCGCTGGTGACGGCAGTCGAGGACTACCGCACCACCACCGGCGCCGGCCTCCTCGCCGTCGGCCACGACCAGGTGCTCCTGGACCGCTGGTGCGACCGCACACTCCACTGGGACGACGTCACCGGCAGCACCCCGCCGACAACGGAAAGGCTCCAGCGGCAGTGGACAAGGCAGGCGGTGTACGAGCCAGAGGCCAACTCCCGCGACAAGTTGGTGCCGAAACGCTCTCACGGAGCGGCCTGAGCAGGCCGACCCTCATCGCCACGTACAGAAATCTGTCGTACACGCCCACAGGGCGAACGCCGCTTTGAGATCGGCCCGGGCCGAAACAGGGCAAGTCGGTGCCCGTGTCGCGCAGCGTCTGGCACACGCAGGCAGCACGTCCCCTCGAAACTCGGCACTTCCCGTTCTCTTTCCCCGGCTCGAAGCGGCGCGACCTCAGTGGCCTGGGCCAGGTCGCCTTCGAGATCGTCCAAGAGCGGCTGCCTCGATGCGTTGGAGCAGGACGTATTGGTCCTGCGGGTCGGGCATCGGGCGGTGTGCTTGCGTAGGCCCCGTTCCTCGGCATGTCCCGGGCCGCGTCGAGGGAGTGCATGGCGCGTCTGAGCTCCTTACGCCGGTTGGAGGGCCGGGAGTCCACAGTGGCGGGGACTGAAGTCGGCAGCGCGGGTAAGGTGACGGAAGTACCCTGATCGACGACATCGACGGCCTGCGTCGTGCGCCCGCGATCGCACGGCGGTGCCCCCGCCCACCGCCGACCACGGACCGGATCGGCCGGCATCAACAGCGCTGACCTCGCCGGTCAGCGCACGCGCGTCTCCTCGAGCGGGGTGGCCCGCAAGGGCCCGGCCTCGGCAGGCAGACGGCCCTCTGCCTTTTGCCACAGGTCCGGCAGCAGGTGCCCCAAGGCTCTCGCAGGCGATGAGTCCACGCCGATGAGAGCCGACGTACCCTTCGAGCGCTCTCCCGCAGTCACTAGCGTGCCGCCTGGAACGTACGCCGGTACGCCTGCGGGGAGACGCCGATCGCCGCATGCAGGTGCTGGCGAAGGGAGGCGCCGGTGGCGAAGCCGACCCGGCCGGCGATCTGGTCCACCGACAGGTCGCTGGACTCCAGCAGGTCCCGGGCCCGGGCTACACGCTGCTGGATCAGCCAGCGGCCGGGGCTGAGGCCCACCTCGTCGTTGAAGCGGCGGGCGAAGGTGCGCCGGCTCATCCGGGCGTGGGCGGCGAGGTCGGCCAGCGTCAGCGGCTCGCCGAGGCGTTCGAGGGCCCAGGCGCGGGTGGCGGCCGTGCTCGCGGCCCCGTTCTCGGGGACCGGCTGCTCGATGTACTGCGCCTGGCCGCCGTCCCGGAACGGCGGCACCACACAGCGGCGGGCGACCGTGTTGGCGAGCCGGCTGCCGTGGTCCTTTCGCACGATGTGCAGGCAGACGTCGACCCCAGAGGCGGCTCCGGCCGAGGTCAGGATGGGGTCGTCGTCGACGAAGAGCACATCCGGGTCGAGGGCGACGTGCGGGAACATGAGCCGGAACCGGTCCGCCTGCCGCCAGTGCGTGGTCGCCTTGCGGCCGTCGAGGAGCCCGGCCGCGGCGAGCACGAAGGCGCCGGTGCAGATGGAGACGATGCGCGTGCCTGGCCGGATCCACGCGAGCGCGGCAGTGACCTCGCCCGGAAGCTCTGCGGTGACACACGACGGCGAGATGGGCGCGACGACCACGGTGTCGGCCGTGGCCAGGAGCTCGGGGCCGTGCTCGGCGGTGATGGTGAAGTCCGCGTTACTGCGCACCGGATGCCCGTCGACGGTGCAGGTCAGCACCTCGTACCGGTCGTCGGCGGCGCCGAAGATCCGGCTGGGGATGCCGAGTTCGAAGGGGTAGACCCCGTCGAGCGCCAGAACCACGACCCTGTGCACATGCCGCATGGCACGATCCTATCGAAGGCTGGCCACCAGGCCATTTTCCGGGCGGACGCGCTGGGGCAGGCTGGGACACCATGAGCACTCAGCACACGATGCGCGCCATCAGCCAGGACATTCTCGGTGGTCCCGACGTCCTCAAGGAGGTGGAGGTCGAGCGCCCCGCGCCACGTCCGAACGAAGTACTGGTCCGGGTGCGCGCCGCCGGGGTCAACCCGACCGACTGGAAGCACCGCGCCACCGGCCGCTTCCTCGGCGAGCCGCCCTTCGTCCTCGGCTGGGACGTCTCCGGCGTGGTCGAGGCGACGGGCACCGGTGTCGCCCTCTTCAGGCCGGGTGACGAGGTCTTCGGCATGCTGTCCTACCCGTTCGGTCATGGCTCGCACGCCGAGTACGTCACCGCCCCTGCCCGCACCTTCGCGCCCAAGCCCTCAAACGTCGACCACACGCAGGCGGGCGCGCTCCCGCTGGTCTCACTGACCGCCTGGCAGGCCCTGGTCGAGACGGCGAACGTCCAGCCCGGGCAGCGGGTCCTGATCCACGCGGCGGCCGGCGGCGTCGGACATGTGGCCGTGCAGATCGCCAAGGCGCGGGGAGCGTACGTGATCGGCACGGCGAGCGTGGGCAAGCACGAGTTCCTGCGCGGGCTGGGCGCGGACGAGTTGATCGACTATCGGGAGACCGACTTCGCCGCGGCCGTACGGGATGTAGACGTCGTGCTGGACACGGTCGGCGGCGACTACCTCCACCGCTCGCTGCGGATCCTGCGCAAGGGCGGATTCCTGGTCACGCTCGTGCCGCGGGGCTCGCAGGAACTGCCCCGGGAGGCCGAGAAGCTCGGGGTGCGTGCGACCGAGATGCTCGTCGACGCCGACCACACCGGGATGAAGGAGATTGCGGCGCTCGTCGAGGCGGGCCGGCTGCGCGCCACGATCGCCGGCACCTTCCCGCTGGCCGAAGCCGCCAAGGCGCACGCGCTCGGCGAAACCGGCCGGACCACGGGCAAGCTGGTCGTGGTGGTCGACTGACTCAGAGCTGATCGTGTGGGTCCCGGAACGCCCGGCAGAATCGCATCGGCACCCACGGCCGACCCTGGGCAACCTGTGTGTGCGCCGGCGCAGGCGGCCGACAGGGACCGCGCCGGAGAAGCGCCAGGCAGTGGCGAGGAGGAAGTGTCGGAGATCGCGTTGCCCGTGCCTGGACGGCTCCGTGTATGCACCGGCGGGAGCAGGCCCGACCTGGCCGACGGGCCTGTTCCGGGACCGGAGGGCCCGCGTCTGCGACGAACCCGGTTCAGCGGGCGCCGGCTTCCTGGTCGGAGTCCGCGGGCTTGGGTGGATGGGCGCGCAGTGAGCCGGGCTGGCGGATCCGCTCTTCTGCCCAGCTCAGCATGGCTGAGCCGATGCCCTGGCGGCGGTGCTCGGGCACGAGGTAACCGCGGTGCAGGTATAGCCACGTGTCGTCCCGCTCTTGCCACCACCGGATCGTCGAGTAGCCGACGACGCTCCCATCGCGCACCACCAGGATCTGGTTCTTGGACGGCTCCTCCAGCTTGGCAGAGGCTTCGGCGATCTCGGCCGCCGTCGGGAGCCCTTCCACAACCGAATGGGCATCGACCCGGTCCCGTTCAGTACACCCCAGCCGCACCGCGGCCATGGGGCCGTGGTCTTCGTCGCCGCGATACGGCCGGAACCTGAAGCCGACCGGAAAATCCTGTCCTGGCGTGCCATCCGACATGCTCGGATGATCTCGAACTTCGAGGCAGGTCCGCCACCCTATTCATGCCGCGGTCGTCTGTGGCCGCTCAACGAGCTGGCCGCGTTCGAAGCGGGCCCCGGCGCGGACGAGGGCGACGAGGTGGGGTGCATTCACCGCGCGCCAGCGGGCCTGGGCGGACTCGACGAGCTTGAAGACCATCGCCAGGGCGGCCGCCGCGCTGCCGGCGCCTTTGGTGACCTTGGTGCGCAGGCGGACGGTGTCGAAGGTCGACTCGATCGGCCCGCGCCATGGTCACCCTGCGCAACCTCGCCATCGGCCTCATGCGCCAGGCCGGCTGGACCAATATCGCCGCCGCAGCCGACCACTACCGCTCACGCCCCGCCTACGCCACCGCGCTCCTCAAGATCACCTGCTGATGACGCATCAGCCCTGCCCCGTTCCTCTATCAGATTTCAAGCGGTGGTCAGTCAGGGGGGGACGGCGCCGGTCGATTCGGCCTCCGACGGCGACTGCCTGGAGGCCGTGGCACCCGTGGTGAGCGCGTGACGGCTGGACCAGGTCAGGGCGGCCGTTGCGGTCAGGGCGAGGAGGGGGACGGCGAAGCCGGCTCGTGCGCCGCCCGGACCGTCGACGAGCCGGCCGACTACAGCGGCAGAGACGGCGACGCCCGCCGCGCTCGCGGAGTGCGTCCAGGTGAAGGCCTGGGTCAGAACCGACCGGTCCATGACCGACTCGATAAGCGTCGAGGAGAGGATGATGCACGGAGCGATGCCCGCACCGGGGAGCAGGAGCGCAAGGCCGAGCTGCCAGGGGGTGCTGGCCAGGAGCGGCAGCAGCGATGCGCAGGCCAGAAAGGTCAGGATCACGGGAAGTTGGGCTGCGGGCGGGGTGTGCCGGCGGTATCGCCCGTAGGCCACACCGGCCAGCAGGCTGGCCGCGCTCATCAGTCCGTACAGGATCCCCGCTGCCGAGGCCGCGTGGTGAGTGTCGGCGAAGGCGCTCACCGAGACCTGCATCGAGCCGAAGAAGACGCCCAGGGCCACATTGACCGCAACCAGCGTGGCGAAGCTCCGGCTCAACAGAGCCCCCGGGCCCCGGGCGGCCGTACGATCCACGGTGGGCGCGGCGGCGGGCGCCGGGGCCGTACGACGCAGCGCCGCGAAAACCAGTCCGGCGCCGACAACGAGCGCCCCCGCCAGCACCGTCCCCGCGGCCGGGTGCAACTGGGTTGCCACCAACACCGCGAGGACGGGGCCGAGGAGGAAGGCGACATCGTTACTGATCGTTTCGAGTGCGAAGGCCGGGGTGAGTTCGGCCCTGCCGTGCAGCAGGGCCGACCAGCGGGCCGCGGAGAGCGAACCGAACTGCGGGAGGGTCGCCCCGGCCGCGAGGCCGGCTGCCATCAGCGGCACCGCGGGCGCCCCTGTCATGGCCAGCGCGACCAGAGCGGTGATCGCTCCGGCGTGGGCGCACAGGAGGGGTACCAGCACGCGCGGCTGTCCGAAACGGTCCATGAAACGGGCCGCCTGCGGGCCCACCATGGTCTCCGCCACGGCGAACGAGCCAGTGACCAGGCCGGCCACCCCGAAGGACCCGGTCTCGGCATGGACCAGCCAGACGATACCGAGGCCGGCCATGGCCACCCCGACCCGGGCGGGAGCCGCGGCCAGGAAGAAGGCCGCCGCGCCGGGGGTCTGCAGGGCAGAACGGTAGGAGGCGGTTCCCGCCCGAGCCGGCACGCTCTTGCGAAACCCCCAGACAGTACGGCGGAAATCCGATGCGGTACGACGAAACCAGTGCCGCGGCGTCACAGTGAACCTTCCGCTGCACGGTGGGACGGTCCGGGAGAACGACGCCCATCGCGGGCACCGCCCCCCGCCGCCAGGAGTCGTCCATGATGACGCAGACGGGACGGAATCGAAGTCCACGTCGGCGTCGGCTCCAGCGCCGGCAGAAACGTTGAGTGTTGAGATCGAAGAGCGGATCGGGCAGAAAGACACACTAACGGCGGCGAGGGGGCGAAGAGAAGACCGCCCGGTCGGCTCGTCCGGCGCAGCGGTCTCCGGCTCGACAGGCTCCCGCACAGCAATCGCGGACGGTTGGCCCTCCGGTTCCGTTCAGGGCGTCAGGACTCTCTCTCGTGCAGCGGCCCATCGCAGAGCGTCGTCGACTGCTTTGGGCGAGAAGGGACAGCCCGGCCTGCCAGCCGCGCAGTTCGCGTGCCCGCTCCTATCTCGCCAGCTGAGAACGCATCAGCCCTGCCTCCCACCAGTGCCGCACTTTCCGCACCGGACCTCGAGCAACTCCTCGCCCTGCAACGGCGCACCGACGAAAAGTTGGTCCCTCGCCAGAAAGACTCAGAAATCCAGCAGCCGTCAGACCTCTTCTACTTCCCCGACCTCATCACCACGACCCATTTGATCAAACTGAGCTGGCCCGTGGGCCGCGCGCTCGTCCCGTCGGATGCCCTGGCCGCCGCCATCGACGCGCACGCGGCACCGGTCGTATCCGCGATCACAGCCCGGGACAGCGGCTCGGCAGCTCTCACCCTCAAAGGAAGCCGAGACGCTCCGCCCGATGCGATGGCATGCGGAGCGCTGCTTCTAGCCGCGGACAACCTCCTGGCCGACCGAGACCGCCGGACCATGGCCGAGCGCATCGAGCCCATCGCATTCGAGGCTTTCCATCGAGCAAAGACATATACGAAGCGGCTACTCAACGACGGCGGCATCTCCCCGAATCTCGCAGTGGCCACGTCCACTCGTGCACCTGGTTTCCGCATGCTCGGCAGACTTCGCGACTCCCCGTACTCCTACCGGTTCACCGTCGATGAAGTCCCGCCGTACCTTCCTCTCGACTGGTTCTCGGACCACTTCACCGACCTCAGAACTCAACTCCCCGACGCCACATACCGCGACGACCGCCTTATCCGCCGCGGAGCGTCGCTCCGCCTCGCGAACTGGTCACAGGGCTCACGTGGCCGGAGTGTGCGGAAGTGTTGGACGTCGGCAACGGCGTGGGGAGATACACGCGCAACGCGCTGGGCCGCCGACTCACCGAGAACCGACTGGGGTCGGCCTTCACCCGAGCCGTCGATCAAGTCGCCAAGCGACTCGTCGTCTCGGCCCATCGGACGAACTATGCCAACCGACGCCGCAGAATGGCACGTTGGAGCATGGGCGACACCCACTGGTCCCGCCTCTTGAAGAGCTGCCTGGACTCGCGCGCATGCGAGCCACGGCAGATCCCCGCATCGCCTCGATCATCGTCTGGAGCGACGTCACACGGGCCGAAGCCCCGCAATGCCCCATCGTCAGGAAGGAGCGCGGCAGAGGAGACGCCCGACTGCTCACCTCCCGCACCAGCGCACTCCACGAAGCCGACGTCGGCCGCGGCGAACGATTCCGCCTGCGCCAACGCCTCAGCCTCTACGCGACGCAACTCGCGGCAGCCTGCGACCAGAATCAGCCCCTGTGCGTATCCGTACGCGCGATCGTCGCGGAAGAGACCCGTACTCGCCGCACGGCCCAGTTGCGCTGACTCTGAGGAATTAGCAGGTCAGCGGGTCTAGGACGCCAACAAGCCAAGCCCATCGCGCGTCAGGCCAAGCGCTCCGCTCAGTGCCAACTATCCCGCTTTTGTGCCAACTAAAAGGCTTCGTCACAATCCGTCAGCGCCGCACGCGCGGCATCCCCAGCCCGATCCACGAGATGATCTCCCGCTGGATCTCGTTGTTGCCGCCGCCGAAGGTGAAGATGACCGCCGAACGGTAGCCGCGTTCCAGTTCGCCGTGCAGGACCGCGCCCGCCGAGCCCTCCTTCAGGGCGCCGGGGGCGGCGACGATCTCCATGAGCCAGGCGTAGGCGTCGCGTCGGGCCTCGGAGCCGTACACCTTGACGGCGGAGGCGTCCTGCGGGGTGAGGGTGCCGTCCTGGACGGCACCGACCATCCGCCAGTTGAGCAGCTTCAGCGCGTCCAGCCGGGCGTGGGTCCGGGCCAGGAGGCGGCGCACCCAGGGCAGGTCGGCGACGCGACGGCCGTCGGCGAGCTTGGTCTCCATCGCCCAGCGCTGCACGTCGTGCAGGGCGCGGATCGCCATGGTGCCGTGGGCGGCCAGGGTCACGCGTTCGTGGTTGAGCTGGTTGGTGATCAGCCGCCAGCCCTGGTTCTCGGCGCCGACTCGGTGGGAGACGGGGACGCGGACGTTCTCGTAGTAGCTGGCCGTGGTGTCGTGCGAGGCGAGGGTGTTGATGAGGGTGCAGGAGTAGCCGGGGGCGGTGGTCGGCACCAGGAGCATGGTGATGCCCTTGTGCGGTGGGGCGTCCGGGTCGGTGCGCACGGCCAGCCACACCCAGTCGGCCGTGTCGCCGTTGGTTGTCCAGATCTTCTGGCCGTTGACGACGTATTCGTCGCCCTCCAGTACCGCACGGGTCCGCAGTGACGCGAGGTCGGTGCCGGCGCCGGGCTCGCTGTAGCCGATGGCGAAGTCGATCTCGCCGGAGAGGATCCCCGGCAGGAAGTGGGCCTTCTGCTCGTCGGTGCCGTACCGCATGATCGTCGGGCCGACGGTGTTCAACGCCATGAGCGGCAGCGGGACGCCGGCCTGGGCGGCCTCGTCGAAGAAGATGAACTGCTCCATCGCGCTCAGGCCGCGCCCGCCGTACTCCTTCGGCCAGCCCACGCCGAGCCAGCCGTCCGCGCCGAGCCGCCGGATGGTCTCGCGGTAGAACCGCTTCTGGGCGGCAGGGTCGCCGTGCCGGGCGTACACGTGGTCCGGGACCAGTTGGGCGAAGTAGGCGCGCAGTTCGGTGCGCAGCCGCTGCTGCTCGGGCGTGTATTCGAGGTGCACGGCGCCTCCAGGCTCCCAAGGCCGGTCCTGTCGGCGCACACGGTAGAACGTGTTGCAGAAATTGGGAATGGTGAGTGAACGGGGAACGGCCCTCCTCAGTTCAGCGTGGCGAGGAAGTCCGTGCACGCCCGTGCGCACGCACGGCACGCCGCCGCCGAGTCCTCCGCCCCCGGCTGCCGGTCGAAGACGTGCGCGGCCTCCAGGCACACGGTCCGGCACCACTCCACCTGGACGCGGATACTGGTCTCGTCCACCTGGTTCTGTTCGGACAGCACACGGCAGGTCGCGTCACAGACCTCCGCGCACATGATGCCCTTGCGTCGTACGAGTTCCTGGTTCTCGGTGCCGTCGGGATCCACGAGGCTCGCGCGCAACGCGCACGCCCGGGCGCACTCGGTGCACGCCTGGGCACAGGCGAAGCGGTCCTCCAGGAACCGGAACAGCTCCTGCTGGGATGTCGTCACACCGCGCGGGTAGCCCCGCCGATGCCGGTCAAACCCGCTGCCGCCAAGGGTTCCGTACGGTTTTTCGGCCCCGTCGGCCGGGCACCCGGCAGGCCCGGGAACGACGACGCACGGAGGTGAGTCACATGCCCGGGCGAGAGGAACTTCCGTCGACCCTGGAGCGCTCCGCCGAGGAGGCCCAGCGCACGTGGATCAAGGCGCACGACTCGGCCGTGGAGCAGTACGGCGAGGGCGAGCGCGCGCACCGCGTGGCCTTCGGGGCGCTGAAGCACACCCATGAGAAGGTCGGCGACCACTGGGAGCGCAAGGAGGGCGGCCGCAAGGGCCCCTCCGACCCGCGGTCGGCCCGGCCCCGGCAGCAGGGCGGCCGCAGCGGCGAGGGCGTCGACGAGCGGGCCTCGAAGGAGCACCTGTACGACCTCGCGAAGCGGCTGGGCGTCGAGGGGAGGTCGCGGATGTCGAAGGCGGAGCTGCTGGACGCCGTCCGCAAGGAGAACCGGTCGAAGACCCGGGCCGCACGGTCGGGGTGAGCAGGTTCATGGGGACGACCAGGGGTACCCGCGAGCCATGAATACCGCATGGATGGAGATGGCCGCGGGCGGGGACGCCCCCGGCTTCGGGTTCGTCGTGACGGGTCTGGCGGTCGTGGCCCTGCTGCTGGGCGCCTTCATCCTGGGCCTCCGGCACAAGCGTCGGCGCCCGCCGCGGCCCGAGGAGCAGCCCAGGCTGCCCGACGGGGGCCCCGTCCGGGAGACGAGGGAGCGGAGGGAACCCGACGAGGTGCCCCGGGGCGAGGGCCGTCTGACGCCGCACGAGATGCACGGCAACCAGAGCGACCGGAGGAGCCCCACCCAGGAGCGCCCCCGCTGGAACGAGGGCAGCAGCGGCTCGTTCGGCAGTGGCGGCCCGGGCGGCCGCTGACCCCCGCCCCGCGCCACTCCGCTCCGCACCCCACGTCGTACGTGAACCGTCATACGCGCACGTCGTACACGCCGTACACAGGGAAGTGAGAACCATGGCCGATCCCGCCCGCAACACCCTGCCGCTGCCGGACTACGACCATCTGCCGATCGGCGGCCTGGAGAGCCGGGTGCGGTCGCTGTCCGCGGACGAGGTGGAGGAACTGCTGGCGTACGAGCGGTCGCACGCCGACCGGCTGCCGGTGACCGAGCTGCTGGGGTCCCGTCTCGAGCAGTTGCGCGAGGGCGCGGAGCCGACGTCCGGCGACCCGGGCGCCCTGCGTCCCGAGTCGGGCGAGGGGCACGGAGGCTCTCCGGTGTCGCCCGCCACGTCCCCGCAGCCGTTCAGCCCGCCGCCGCACGGCACCCCCGACCAGCGGGGCAAGCCGAAGGGTGACCGCACGTAGGCGTCACCGCCGAAGAGAAGGGCCCGTGCCTGTGCACGGGCCCTTTCGCGGTGCCGGCGGTGCCGTGGGACAGCCTTCGGCCCCCGGTGAGACGCCTCCGAAACATTCCCTTCACTCGGGAAGTATTTAGGGGTAACGACCACTGCCTACCGTGCCTGCCTTGTCAGTTCCCAACCCGCAACAAGGAGGCGTGGCATGAGTACCGAGCCACGACTGGCCGAGGTCGCCGAGCCGGAACCCGCGCAGAAGGCGGCACCGGGCGCCGACCAGGCCGTCAAGGAGACCCTCGAGGACTACACGCTGCGCTTCGCGCCGCGCAGTTACCGGCGCTGGACCCCGATGGTGGTGGCGACGACCGCCCTCGGCGGCATCGCCTACATGGCCGACTTCTCCATCGGGGCCGGCATCGGTCTGGCCCACGGCACCGGCAACGCGCTGCTCGCGATCGCCGTCGCCGCCGTCGTCATCTTCGTGACCGGCTTCCCGCTGGCCTACTACGGGGCCCGCTACAACATCGACCTGGACCTGATCACCCGTGGCTCGGGCTTCGGCTACTTCGGCTCGGTCCTCACCAGCGTCATCTTCGCCAGCTTCACCTTCATCTTCTTCGCCCTCGAAGGCTCGATCATGGCCCAGGGCCTGAAGCTGGGCCTCGGACTGCCGCTGTGGCTGGGCTACTTGGTGTCCACGCTCATGGTCATCCCGCTGGTCATCTACGGCATGACGGCGCTGAGCAAGCTCCAGGTGTGGACCACGCCGATCTGGCTGCTGCTGATGGTCGGTCCGCTGGTGTACCTGGTCGCCACCGACCCCGGGACCGTCGACCGCTTCCTGGCCTACGCGGGCACCGACGGGGACGGCGGCGTCAACACCGCCTCCGTGCTGCTGGGCGCGGGCGTGTGTCTGTCGCTGATCGCGCAGATCGGCGAGCAGATCGACTACCTGCGCTTCATGCCGCCCAAGACCGAGGCGAACAAGCGGAGTTGGTGGACGGCCGTGGTGATGGCCGGCCCCGGCTGGGTGGTGCTGGGCGCGCTGAAGCAGGCCATCGGCGTGTTCCTCGCGGTCTACATCATCGCCGAGGTCGGTCCCACCGCCGCACCCGAGCCGATCCAGCAGTTCAAGCACGCCTTCGACGCGATGATGCCGTCCTGGATCGTCCTCCCGCTGGCCGTGGCCCTGGTCGTGATCAGCCAGATCAAGATCAACGTGACGAACGCGTACTCCGGCTCCCTCGCCTGGACCAACTCTTTCACCCGCGTCACGAAGCGCTACCCGGGCCGGATGGTCTTCGTCCTGGTCAACCTGGGCTTCGCGCTCGTCCTGATGGAAGCCGACATGTTCAGCTTCCTGAACGGCATCCTGGGCTTCTACTCGAACTGCGCGATCGCCTGGGTGGTCACCGTGGCCACCGACATCGGCATCAACAAGTACCTGCTGAAGCTCTCCCCGCACGCCCCCGAGTTCCGCCGCGGCATGCTCTACGCCGTCAACCCGGTCGGGGTCGTGTCCTTCGTCGCCGCCTCCGCGCTGTCCATCGCCATGTACTTCCACGCGCTGGGCGACACGCTCCAGCCGTACTCCCCCGTCGCCGCCGCCGTCATCGCGTTCGTCCTCACCCCGCTGATGGCCGTGGCCACCAAGGGCAGGTACTACCTGCGCCGCAGCGACGACGGCATCGCCGAGCCGCTCCTGGACGAGGACGGCAACCCCAGCGCCGTCACCTACGAGTGCCACGTGTGCCGGCAGCGGTTCGAGCGACCTGACGTGGCCGCCTGCCGGACGCACGACGCGGTCGTCTGCTCTCTTTGCCTGAGCACCGACAAGGTCGGGGACCACGTCCTGCCGGAGGCACCCGCCGCCGTCTGACACCCGTGGGGCGGAGGGCGCGAGGCGCTTCCGCCCCACGGCACGCTCACCGCGGCGACTCCGCCGCCGGCCTCTCGCCCACCTCCGCGGCCTTCCGCCGCAGCCAGCTGCGGGCCGCGTGCCCGCGCGGCATCCGCGAGACACCGCTGGGCCGCACCGGAACCGCCGACGGCGGCCTCACCGCACAGGTGGTACCAAGTCGGTCTCGGACGCGCTGTGCGAGCACCCGTAAAGGGGCGGCCTCGTGTACCGGGCGGCATACTGATCTCGGCTTGCGCAGTGATCAGGCCGATGGTCGGAGAGGAGATGACGGGACGTGACCACCGAAGGGCCGGGCGGCGGACGGGGAACTCCCGACGAGCCGGACGGCGCTCCCCCGGTCCCGGACGACGTGTGGCTGAGGTTCCTCACGGACAGCGAGCACGCCATACGCGCCTCCGCCCCCAGGGAGCCTTCCGCGAGGGAGCGGGCGGCGGGGCGGCAGCTCCAACCCCCGCACACCGTCGGTGACCTGTGGCAGCCGGAGGACCTCTGGGTCCGCGTGGCCTGGCGCGACCTGGACCGCCGTGCCAAGGCCCGGCGCGTGGGACGTGTCGTCGCCACCGCCGCCGCCGTGGCCCTGGCGCTGGGAGCCTGGTCCCAGTTGTCCGCCGGCGCGGGCACGGGCACGCGGCCGGGGACGGGCACCGTGCGGCAGGTGGAGGGGGCGACCGCGAGGCAGCCCACGGCCACTCCCTTCCCGTCCGGATCCGCCGTCCCGGTGCCCTCCAGGTAGCGCACGCACGACGGGTAGGGTCCCGCCCGGCCGCCTAGGATGAGCCCACAGGCCGGATCTGGGCGCTCGTCCGGGCGCGGCCCCCGCAGGCGGGTCTCAGGAACACGCACGCCGACGGAAGGGGGACAGACATGAGCGCGCCACGCCTCAGCAGTACGCCGTTGCCGGGCATCGGTGTCCGTTACGACCTGACGACCCGGGACAGCCGCCGACTGTCCGTGGTAGCCCACCGCGACGGCCACCGGACGATCAGCGCCTACCGCAAGGACGACCCCGACGCCTGCGACCTGTCGGTGCGTCTGACGGCGGAGGAGGCGGCGACGCTGATCGACGCGCTGATGCCCGCGCACCACACGCCGAACCTGCTCTCCACCACCGACCTGGGGCTCGTCGCCGAGCGGATCGAACTGTCCGGCTCCTCGCACTGGAACGGCCGGCTGCTGGGCGAGTCCCGGATCCGCACCGACACCGGCGCGTCCATCGTGGCGGTGCTGCGCCGGGCCGAGGCGATACCCTCCCCCGCGCCGGACTTCCGGCTCGCCGGCGGTGACACGCTCATCGTCATCGGGACCCGCGAGGGCGTGGAGGCGGCCGCCGCGATACTCGGGCGGGAGTGACCCGCCGTGCACTCCTCAGCGGTCTTCCTGATCGAGTTCGGCTGCCTCATCCTCGGGCTCGGGCTGCTCGGCCGCCTCGCCGGGCGCTTCAGCTTCTCGCCGATCCCCCTCTACCTGCTGGCCGGTCTCGCCTTCGGCGAGGGCGGACTGCTGCCGCTGGTCGCCAGCGAGGACTTCGTCGCCATCGGTGCCGAGATCGGCGTCATCCTGCTGCTGCTCATGCTGGGCCTTGAGTACACGGCCACGGACCTCGTCTCCAACCTCAAGACCCACTATCCGGCCGGGGTCGTCGACGCCGTCCTCAACGCCCTGCCCGGTGCGGTGCTCGCGTTGCTGCTCGGCTGGGGCCCGGTCGCCGCCGTCGTGCTGGCCGGTGTCACCTGGGTCTCCTCCTCCGGCGTCATCGCCAAGGTCCTGGGCGAGCTGGGGCGGCTCGGCAACCGCGAGACCCCGGCCATCCTGAGCATCCTGGTCCTCGAGGACCTCTCCATGGCGGTCTACCTGCCGATCGTCACGGCCCTGCTGGCCGGGGTGGGCCTGGCAGCGGGCGCGGTCACGCTGGCCATCGCCCTCGGGGTGGCCACGCTCGTGCTCGTCCTCGCGGTGCGCTACGGCCGCCACGTCTCCCGCTTCGTCTCCAGCGACGATCCCGAGAAGCTGCTGCTGGTGGTGCTCGGCGTGACCCTGGTGGTCGCCGGGCTCGCGCAGCAACTCCAGGTGTCCGCGGCCGTGGGCGCCTTCCTGGTGGGCATCGCGCTGTCCGGCGAGGTCGCCGAGGGCGCGACGAGCCTGCTCGCGCCGCTGCGTGACCTGTTCGCCGCAGTGTTCTTCGTCTTCTTCGGCCTGCACACCGACCCCGCCAGCATCCCGCCCGTACTGCTGCCCGCCCTCGCCCTGGCGGCCGTCACCACCGCGACGAAGATCGCCACCGGCTACTGGGCCGCGCGCCGTGCCGGGATCGGGCCCAAGGGCCGCTGGCGCGCCGGCGGCACGCTCGTGGCCCGTGGCGAGTTCTCCATCGTCATCGCCGGGCTCGCCGTCACGGCCGGCATCGAGCCCTCCCTCGGCCCCCTGGCCACGGCCTACGTTCTCATCCTGGTCCTCCTCGGCCCCCTGACCGCCCGCTACACCGAGCCCGTGGCCACCGCCCTGACCGGGCGACTGCGCCGGAGGAACGCCACGTCCCGCGGAAGAACAGCACCTGATCCGCCGGACTCCCACGAGACCATCGACGACCAGGACATCGTCGGCCGCACCTGACCGGCCGGCCGCAGCCGGACCGGGGCACCGACCGGTGCTCTCCCGGCAGTTCAGCCCCTGCCGCCTGGTCGCCGACGGCGTCCCCGTGCATGGGCTCGCCGCTCGCGTGCCGTACGGCTGAAGACGGGGCAGTTGCCTGGCGGGCCGCCTCCTGAAGTGCGGCACACGGCAGACCCAGCGGCCTGACGGCGTACGGCCGCACTACCGTGCCCCCCTACGGAGCCCAGCGCGGACCCTCCAGCCAGCGGCCCCAGCCCGCTGTGCGGAAGCGCGGCGCGCGGCACACCCCGCCAGCCGACGGCGCACGGCCACACCCCCGTACCCGCCCTACCAACACCCACCGCGCGAAAGGCCCCGTCAGCCCGCGGCATACGGCCGCGCACCCCTACCCACCATGCGGAAACCCCGCGCACCACACACCCGGCA
>NZ_DF968408.1:0-6194 GCF_001270025.1 Streptomyces azureus
GTCCGTGGACCCCACCGAGCCGATCGCCGCGACCGCGACCCCGCCCAGCGTGAGACTGGCGAGCAGCACGGAGAGCGTGGCCTTCAGCGAACGTCCCGGATGCCGGCGCTCCCTGGGCCGCCAGTCGTCCCGGCGGCGAGTGCGGGCCCGGTGGGCGCCGGCGTCCCGGGCGGCCAGGAAAGCGGCCACGGCCCGCTGCTCGGCCTCGGCGTCGATCCGGTCCCGGATGAGGGCGGCCGCGAGCAGCGCCTCCAGCTCGGCCTCGGCCAGGACTCGACGGGAGCCGAGGTCCGGGCTGTCGAGGCCGGCCGTCCCGCGGTGGCCGGGCAGCCGGCCGTCGGTGTCCCGCGCCGCCCGGTGGCCGTACGCGGAACCCCCAGGGTGCACACGCCGGCGGCCCGGAAACCCGCCGTCGCTCTGATGTTCACCCATGTTCTGTTCCGTCCCTGCTCGATCCACACGTCCCGCGATGCCCGCCGGGTCCGTAGGACCCGTACGACCCGTAAAACCCGTACAACCCGACCGGTCCGGCCGACCGGCCCGGCATTCCGGGTCCGATCCATACGTCTCGCGGGTCCGCCCTGTTCAGGGCACCGGGCCCGGAAGTTCCGCCCGACCCGCCGTCATCCTTCATTTCGACTCCCCCAGCGTCCGGGGAGCCTCATCCGTCACACCTTCGGCGCCCAGCCGGGTGGCGAGGCGTTTCAGGCCCCGGTACGCGGCCGTCCGCACGGCACCCGGCCGCTTGCCGAGGACGCGGGCGGCGGCCGGCCCGTCCAGCCCCACCACGACGCGGAGCAGCACGGCCTCGGCCTGGTCCTGCGGCAGGCCCCTGACCAGCCGCAGCGCCTGCTCGGTGGACATGGCCTCCAGCGCCTGGTCGTGCGTGCTGTGCGGCCCGGGCAGGTCCAGGACGTCCTGCTCCAGCGCGGACGACCTCGGCCGTACGCGTTGGCGGCGCAGATGATCCAGCGCCCGGTGCCGGGCGATGGTCGCCGTCCAGCCGCGGAACCCGGCCCCATCGCCCTTGAACCGCCCCAGGTCCCGGGCGATCTCCAGCCAGGCGTCGGATGCCACGTCCTCCGCTTCCTCCCCGACCAGTCCGCGCAGATAGCCGAGCAGTCCGGGCTGCACGATCCGGTAGGCGACCGCGAAGGCCGCCTCGTCACCGTCCTGGGCCCGCGCGACGGCCGCGCCCAGTTCCCCGTCGCGCGCCTGCTCGCGCCGGGGTTCCCCTCGCTGGCCCAAAAACCGTCCTCGTCCGTACCGGGTTCGCGGCGGGTCCACTCCGGCCGGGACATCCCGGATGCCCGGCATGCCCTGCCCTGTGCGCCCGCGCGCGGGGAACGCGTCCGTGCCACGTCCTCCACGATCATCAGCGCCAGGCCGCGGAGAAATGTCACACCACGCGCGCGTACAAACCGCTCAGTGTCAGCTACCCGTCGCGAAAGTGACGAGTTTGCACCATGGTCGCCACTGGCTGTGGTGCTGCGTCTGCGTCCTGCCCCTCCGGCCGGCTTCAGGGGTGGGGCTGGGGTGGTTGACCGCACCCGGCATCGCCACAACTCCCACGCACGGGCGCGGATGTCGCGGGAGCTGTTCCGGTCCGCGTGCGCAACGACGCCGCAGGACCGGCACGCGAACCAGACCTGGGAGACCCGGTTCGCTGCGCCGATGTGGCCGCACTCGGCGCAGGTACGGAGGTGTACGCCGGATCGACGTGCACCACCGGCACCCCGACCTTGCGGGCCCTGTAAGCGATGAACTGCCCCAGCTGGTGAAAGGACCAGCTGGAGTGGGTGGCCCGTCGGGACTTCCTCAGCCGTACCCGTTCGCGGACGCCCGTGAGGTCTTCCAGTGAACCCCGCGCCCTGACTACAAGGTCGCCAAGACCCCGGGCATCTCGCACGCCCTCGCCACCAGCCAGAGCAGCCCCGGCGCCCCCGGCTCCCACCAGTCCGGTGACGCCCTCGGCACCTCCGTCTCGGTCGGCGACTACAACGCCGACGGTTACGCGGACGCCCTCGCGGCCGCACCGGGCGAGGACCTGCCCCGGGACGACGCCAACCGCGCCGACGCGGGCAACGCGATCCTCGTCAAGGGCACCGCTCCGGTCTGACCGGCTCGGGCTCGATCGGGATCTCGCAGGACACCTCCGGCGTCCCGGACTCCACGGAGACCGACGACCGCTTCGGCTCGTCGGTGTCGCTGACGGACCTGTCCGGCTACGGCCGGGCGGACCTCACGTTCGGCGCCGACGGCGAGGACAGGGGTGACGGCATCCTCTGCACTGCCTAGCAACAGCACCGGTCTCGGCTACGCCGACTCCGTCATCTCCGGCAAGTCCACGCTGGGCACCCCGACGGACGCCCGCCTGGGCCAGACGCTGACGCCGTGACAACTCGCCCGCCCCGGTGACGACATGCCGGGGCCCCGTGCACCGCACGGGACCCCGGCCAGTCCTCCGCCGTTTGCCGGATTTCTCCGGCAGACAGAACGGACGGCTCCGCAAGGGGGAATGACGATGACGATCAGAACACCGCATCGCCCCCGTCTCCCCTCAATCGCCCCCCATCGCCACCAAGAGGACCGGAATCGAGCCGCGAATGACACGCCTCCTGCTGCACACCGCCGTCGCCACCGCCCTGGCCGCCGGTGCGCTCGGCCTCACCCACCCCGCCCGGGCCTCCTCCTCCGACGGCGTGCACACCGTCCGGGTGCCGGACGGTGACCCGCACGAGCGGTCCCTCGGGCCGCGCACGACCGAGCCGTTCAGCATGATCGGTGTCACCTGGGACGACCCGGACGCGGCCCTGGACGGCACCGCGCACGTGCGCACCCGCTCCCGCGAGAACGGTGAATGGAGCGCGTGGCGCGCGCTCGACACCGACGTCCGTACGCCGGAGACCGGACCCGACCGCCTCCGCGCCGGGGTCCGTGGCGGCACCCAGCCGCTGTGGACCGGGCCCTCGGACGGCGTCCAGGTGCGCGTGTCGGGCGCGCGGCTGCCCGAGGGGCTGCGCGTCGAGCTGGTCGACCCGGACGGCGGCGCGGACGCCGTTCACACCACGGTCGTCGAACCGGGCGTCGTCGGACCGGCCGCCGGTGGGCCCAACGCCGAACGTCCCGCCGTCACGTCGCGTTCCGGCTGGGGCGCCGACGAGTCCCTGGTGAAGGACCCGCCCACCTACACCACCGGCACCCAGGCGATGTTCGTCCACCACACAGCGGGCACCAACGACTACACCTGCGCCGAGTCGGCGTCCGTCGTGCGCGGCGTGTTCCTCTACCACGTGCGGAGCAACGGCTGGAACGACATCGGCTACCACTTCCTCGTCGACAAGTGCGGCACGGTCTTCGAGGGCCGTGCGGGCGGCATGGACAAGCCCGTCCTCGGCGCGCACACCTACGGCTTCAACACCGGCACCAGCAGCATCTCGGTACTCGGCGACTACAACAAGACGACCGCGAACACCGCCGTGCGCGAGTCGGTCGCCAAGGTCGCGGCCTGGAAGCTCGGCCTGTACGGCATCGACCCGACCGGGACGGTGGTGCTCACCGCCGGTGCCGACAACGGCAAGTACAAGGCGGGCCAGAAGGCCACGCTGCACCGCATCTCCGGCCACCGCGACGGCTACCCGACCGAGTGCCCCGGCCAGCACCTCTACGACGACCTGCCCGAGATCCGCACCCTCGCCCTGCCCGAGATCCGCACCCCCGCCGGGAAGGCCGCCAAGCCCGAAGAGCCGGCCCCGGAGCCGATCGCTCCCGGAACCGAGGACGCCGCCACGGTGGCGCGCGGTCGCTGACGCCAGTGCCGGGACGCGCGGTCGCTGACGCTAGTGCCGGGGCTCGGCGGTCGTCGCGTCCCGGCACAGCAGCCGCAGCGAGCCGTGCCCGGCGTAACAGCGGCGGGCCTCGTCGATCGGGTCCCAGAGGCGCCCGTCGGGGGTGCGGATCCAGTGGTCGCCGCCCGTCGCCCACCACTCTGCCCCGGTCTGACGCGCCATCACCTCACCGGCGTAGGCCCCGAACCCGCGCAGCACCTCCTGCACGGCGGCCAACGGCGCTCCCTCCCGCCGTATCCCCTCGATCATCCGGTCGATGCTCCACAGACTCTGTGCCGAGTAGTCGAGGTGCAGCCGTGCTCCCTCGCGCATCGTCGCCACCGTGTCCGCCGCCCACCGCAGCGGCTTCGCCGCGGCCGAGGGCCTGGTTTCCGCTTGAGTCGTCACACCCCGGAAAAGCGCTGCGGCGTGGCCTTTCGTCACACGGAATCGGCGGCTTCCCCGAAGCGGCGCAGGACCGCCCCACCTCACCCAAGGGACGGTCACAGGACTCTCGCAGGAAGGGGGTTTAGGCCGTTCAGGAGCGCCGGCGACCCGTCCGTCAGCCCTGTTGCCGACTCCGGCGCGAGACGACCGCGCGCAGCACCCGACGGCCCTCGGTCGACACCTCCAGCGCCCGCCGCAGCCCGGCCGGGCCGTGTCCGGCCAGAACTTCCAGGACGGTGATCTGGCGGCGCAGTTCCGCGGCGACGAGCGGCGACATGCCCTCCGTACGGCCCTCGCGGCGCACGTCGACCGACGAGGCGTCGTCCTCGGCGGTGTCGAGGAGGCGGTGGATCTGGAGGGAGGCGACGGAACAGGCGTCGGCCCACACCCGTACCCCGGCGTGGGACCGCTCTGCGGGGGCGGCCTCGAGCATCCGGTGGGCGAGCACGGCCGCCTCGTCCCCGGTGCCGGCGACGTCCAGCTTCCCGCGCACCTGCTCCAGCCCCTCACCCCAGTCGCCGGTACCGGCACCGTCGGTGAGGCTCGCCCACAGCGGCCGCAGGATCTCGTCGTCACCGCCCAGCAGGGGCACGCATCGATCCAAACAAGCCAGCCCGCTCGCGGCCAGCCCGCGCTCGTCGGCCTGTGCGATCAACTCCACCAGGCTCATCCACGCCTCCCTCTGCGGGCCTTGTCCAGGGCCCTACCAGGCCGCTTCCAGCCCTCACCCCTCACGGAACCCACACTTCCCCTTACTGCGCGCAACGACCCCGGAACGTCACAGGGGCACGACGCCCAGTCGGTCGAGGAAGCTGAAGAAGAGGTTTTCGGCCAGGGGATCGGGGTCTGAAGTGAGTACGTCCACCAGGGCGTCGGCGTTCACTTCGCGCCCGGCCTCGGCGGCCCAGCGGACGGCGCGCTCGGCGGCGTCGCGGGGTTCGAGGAAGTAGTCCTCCAGCGTGAGGCCCTCCCGGCCGGCCCCCAGGTACCCGGCCATGGCGGCCCGGGCGAGGCAGGTCGTCCACGTCCCGCTCTCCGGCGCCGCGGCCTCCAGCACCACGCACTCGCTGTTCATGACGTACCCGAACAGCGCGGGCGCTCCGGTCTCCCGGGCCAGGGCGTTCATGTTCCCGACGTCGCCGTCGCTGCTCGGGTACTCCCAGACCTGCCACCCGTCCGGCGCCGAGGTGCGCCGCACCATTCCGTCCGTCGCCCCCGCCAGCGCATCCAGCTCCGCCAGCGGCCGCTCCCCACGGCCCACGACGAAGTACCCCCAGTACCCCATGCTCCGGTTCCCCCCGGCATATTCGATTCGGCTCCCGCCAGAAGACGACCACACCCGTACGGCAGTTCGCAGCCGTACGGGCCAATTCGTGTGCGGTCAGCCGAGCCTGTCCGCAAGCGCCCGGAACTCCGCCCAGGACAGCTCCGGCTTGTCGGGGTCCCACAGCTTCTGGACGGTCGCCCGCAGCGGCATCCGGATCCCGGCCGCGACCTGGTCCTGCGTCTGCGAGTTCGCGAGGTCGCACCAGACGGCGAAGGACCCGCCGAGGATCTGCCCGTCGTAGCGCTCCGGTACGGCCGTAGTGCCGCGCAGTACCCGCGGCGTCCACTGCTCGTAGATCCGCTGCCCCGTCGGATAGACGAAGGTCTGCGGCTCGCCGAGCACGTAGTACAGGAACTCGTCGTTGTAGTTGATCACCTTCCGGCCCTCGCCCAGGTACTCCGCCGGCTGCCGGGCGCCGATCTCCTTGCCGGTCCAGTAGGCGACCTGGATGTCCTTGGCGGCCTTGACGGAGGTGCCGCGGAAGAAACCGTCGTTCCACGCGCGCGGGGTGCGCTGGTGGGCGCGGACGGTGTCGGCCCGGTCGTTGAGCCAGCCGGTGGTGAGGTCGGCGACCGTCGCGCCGGAGCCGTACC
>NZ_DF968409.1:0-4328 GCF_001270025.1 Streptomyces azureus
GCGTCGCCGACGGACCCGACTGCACATGCGTCATATCCAGCACACGGATCCCCTCAAGAGCCTTCGTCGTCACAGGTCACCTCACTTGTCCCTATGCCTCGAGCGTCCTGGCGGTGCTGGTCACGGGCCATGTCCGGCACATTGCATACAGTCGACGGATACTGTATGAAGATTGTTATCCCGCATGCCGTGGGTGATGTCCAGGGGTCGCGCAGCACTTTTCAGTCGTGCGGCACTTTTGAGACGGGAGCCAGATCATGGACCTGTACGAGCACCAGGCCCGAGGGCTCTTCGAAGAACACGGCATCCCGGTACCGAGGGCGGACGTCACGTCCTCGGCCAAGGAGGCGCGTGAGATCGCCCGTCGGCTCGGCGGCCGCGTCGTCGTGAAGGCGCAGGTCAAAACCGGTGGCCGGGGCAAGACGGGCGGTGTGAGACTCGCCGCCGACCCGGCCGCCGCAGAGCTGACGTCACGTCAGATCCTCGGCATGGACATCAAGGGACACACGGTCGGCAAGGTCATGCTGGCCCAACCCATCGACATCGAGGCCGAGTTCTACGTCGCCTACGTCCTCGACCGCGCGGCGGGCCGGTTCCTCGCCGTGGCCTCGGCGGAGGGCGGCACGGAGATCGAGGAGGTCGCCGCCCGTCGCCCGGAGGCCGTCGCGCGCATTCCCATCGACCCGGCCGAAGGCGTCCACTCGGCGAAGGCGGGCGAGATCGCCGCGGCGGCCGGGCTTCCGCCGCAGACCGTCGACGTCCTCGAACGGCTGTGGGAGGTGCTGGTCGGGGAGGACGCCCTCCTCGTTGAGGTAAACCCGCTCGTCCGTACAGAGAAAGGCCAGATTCTCGCTCTCGACAGCAAGGTCACTCTTGACGACAATGCCCGCTTCCGGCAGAACCGTTGGGATACCGAGGGAGCGGTGCACGACGACCCGCTGGAGGCGGCGGCCGCCGCGAAGGGCCTCAACTACGTCAAACTCGACGGCGAGGTCGGCATCATCGGCAACGGCGCCGGCCTGGTCATGTCGACCCTCGACGTGGTCGCCGGCTGCGGTGCCCGCCCCGCCAACTTCCTCGACATCGGCGGCGGGGCACCGGCCCGGATCATGGCCGACGGGCTGTCCGTCATCCTGTCGGACCCGGATGTGAAGTCGGTGTTCGTCAACGTCTTCGGCGGCATCACCGCCTGCGACGCGGTCGCCGACGGCATCGTCCGGGCCTTGGACGGCGTGCGGTTGACCAAGCCGCTCGTCGTGCGCCTCGACGGCAACAACGCCGTCCGCGGCCGCGCCATCCTCGACGAGCGTGCCCACCCCCTTATCCAGCAGGCCACCACCATGGACGGTGCCGCCCGCCGTGCCGCCCAGCTCGCCCACACCAGCTGAAGGAGCGGGACATGGCCGTCTTCCTCACCAAGGAGTCCAGGGTCCTCGTCCAGGGCATGACCGGCGGCGAGGGCATGAAGCACACCCGGCGCATGCTCGCGGCCGGTACGAACGTCGTCGGCGGCGTCAACCCGCGCAAGGCGGGCCGTACCGTCGACTTCGGCGACCGTGCCGTACCCGTCTTCGGGTCGGTGGCCGACGGAATGCGGTCGACCGGAGCCGACGTCACCGTCGTCTTCGTACCGCCCGCCTTCGCCAAGGCGGCGGTCGTCGAGGCCGCCGGCGCCGGGATCGGCCTCGTGGTCGTCATCACCGAGGGCATCCCGGTCCACGACTCCGTCGCCTTCACCGCCTACGCGAAAAAGAAGGGCACCCGGATCGTGGGCCCCAACTGCCCCGGGCTGATCACACCCGGTCAGTCCAACGCCGGCATCATCCCGGCGGACATCACCAAGCCGGGCCGCATCGGCCTGGTGTCCAAGTCGGGCACGCTCACCTACCAACTCATGTACGAGCTGCGCGACATCGGCTTCTCCACCTGTGTCGGCATCGGCGGCGACCCTGTCGTCGGCACCACCCACATCGACTGCCTCGCCGCCTTCCAGGACGACCCCGACACCGAACTGATCGTCCTCATCGGGGAGATCGGCGGGGACGCCGAGGAACGGGCGGCCGCGTACATCCGCGAGCACGTCACCAAGCCGGTCGTCGGCTACATCGCCGGCTTCACCGCGCCCGAGGGCAGGACCATGGGCCACGCGGGCGCCATCGTGTCCGGATCGTCGGGCACGGCGCAGGCGAAGAAGGAAGCCCTGGAGGCGGTCGGCGTCAAGGTCGGCACCACCCCGACCGACACGGCCCGCCTCGTGCTCGCCCTGCTGGACGTCGACCGTGACACCACGGGCGCCGACCATGACACCGCCGACGCCGACCGCGACACCGCTCGCGGCTGACACGGACTGACCGCCGGGAACGAGGGGGTGTCCGCCGAAGACATGCGGCGCCTCCGCGTTCCCCCCTCCTACCCGCGACCAATAGTCGCGCGGCCACGCATGCCGCCCCCGGGCAGCTGCCCGGCCTCCCGCCCCCGACTGTGCACCGAGAGCGGAGACACCGCATGACCACCACCCTCAACTCCACCCAGCTCGTGGTGAAGTCCGGCACGTCCTGGGAAGACGCCTGGCGGCGCTGCCTCGCGGTCGCCCCAGAGGCGTTCCAGGACGACCGCGTCCTCAACCTCTGGAACTCCGCCTGGCGGGCGGACGGCCGGGCACTGCCCGCCACCAGCCCCGTCGACGGCAGCCCGATCGCCGGCCCGCCGCGCCTGGACGGGGTCGCCGCCCAGCAGGCGGTGCGCGCCTCGCTCGACCAGCACCGCGCCTGGCGGCACGTCCCCCTCGACGAGCGCCGCGCCCGTGTCGCGGCCACCCTCGACGCCCTCACCCAGCACCGCGAACTCCTCGCCCTCCTGCTCGTCTGGGAGATCGGCAAGCCGTGGCGGCTCGCGCAGGCGGACGTCGACCGGGCCATCGACGGAGTGCGCTGGTACGTCGACGGCATCGAGCCGATGGTCGAGGGCCGGGCCCCGCTGGACGGCCCGGTGTCCAACATCGCGAGCTGGAACTACCCGATGAGTGTGCTCGTTCACGCCCTGCTGGTCCAGGCACTGGCAGGCAACGCGGTCATCGCCAAGACCCCGACCGACGGCGGTGTCGCCTGTCTGACCCTGGCCTGTGCGCTCGCCGCCCGCGAGGGGATTCCCGTCACCCTCGTCAGCGGCAGCGGGGGAGAGCTGTCCGAGGCGCTGGTGCGGGCGCCCGAGATCGGCTGCGTCTCCTTCGTCGGCGGTCGCGACACCGGCGCCGCGGTGGCCACCGCCGTCGCCGACCTCGGCAAGCGCCATGTACTCGAACAGGAGGGACTCAACACCTGGGGCATCTGGAACTACACGGACTGGGACGCGCTCACGGCCGTCGTCCCCAAGCTCTTCGACTACGGCAAGCAGCGCTGCACGGCGTACCCGCGCTTCGTCGTCCAGCGGGAGCTGTTCGACGAGTTCCTGGCGGCGTACCTCCCGGCCGTGCGCACGCTGCGCGTCGGGCACCCGCTCGCGGTGGAGCACCCCGACGCCCCCTACCCGGCACTGGACTTCGGGCCGGTGATCAACGCGGCCAAGGCGAAGGACCTGCGCGACCAGGTCGCCGAGGCCATCGCCCGCGGTGCCGTCCCCGTGCATCGCGCCAATGTGGCGGAAGCCCGCTTCCTGCCCGGTCAGGACACCTCGGCATACGTCCAGCCGGTCACGCTCCTGAATCCGCCCCCGTCCTCCCCCCTGCACCACGCCGAGCCGTTCGGCCCCGTCGACACGATCGTCCTGGTCGACACCGAGGCGGAGCTGCTGGCCGCGATGAACGCCTCGAACGGCGCGCTGGTGGCCACGCTGTCCACGGACGACCGGGCGACCTTCGACCGGCTCGCGCCGCAGATCCGCGCGTTCAAGGTCGGTCACGGCAAGCCGCGTTCGCGAGGCGACCGGGAGGAGCTGTTCGGCGGGTTCGGCGCGTCCTGGCGCGGTGCCTTCGTCGGCGGTGAGCTGCTGGTGCGCGCGGTCACCCAGGGCCCGGCGGGCGAGCGCCTGCCCGGCAACTTCCCGGAGTACCAGCTGATGCCGTGACCGGCGGCCGGGCGGTGCCCACGTCAGGGCGCCGTCCGGTGACCGGCTGGACCCAGCCCACTCCACGCCCCGCGGCCTTCGCGGAGGCGGCGTCCGAGCCTGCTCTCCGCCGGACGGTGGATCGAGCGGGGGAGGCGCAATCCTCACGGCGCCCCTGGCGCCGTACACACCAAGACGGACCAGTGAGGTGGCGATCATGACGAAGGCTCTTGAGGGGATCCGTGTGCTGGATATGACGCATGTGCAGTCGGGTCCGTCGGCGACGC
>NZ_DF968410.1:0-3310 GCF_001270025.1 Streptomyces azureus
CCTCCTGCCCTGACAGACACCCAACATCACCACCAACTACGGGCCAGAGCCGAACGATTTACAGTCCCTCGTCGGTTTCCGGCGGCCTGGAACGACAGGGCCGAACGGGCGTCATGGGCGGGACTTTCGGTGCCGGCCGCCGCTGCGGGTGCGCGGGCCTTTCGTGACGGTGAAGGCGAGGGCGAGGCCGAGGGCCTGGAGGACGGCACAGGCCGTAATGACGTGATCCAGGGCGGCCGGGGACGTGGTGGCGACCAGGATGCCGGCGAGGGGGTAGGGCAGGAGCAGGATCAGGACGGTCAGGGACAGGGTGCTGCCGAAGACCTCGGCGGGTATGAGGCGGGAGCGCAGGGTTCGCAGGACGACGGTGAGCACGCCGTCTCCCGCCATGAAGGCAGCGATCAGCAGAAGGTACGTCGGATAGGCGTCGGCTTGAGCGAGGGCGAAGCAGGTCACGGACGCCACGCAGGCGGCGAAGCGTCCCACTGAGGACAGGCCCCATCGGTCGATGGCGAACCGGCAGACCGCGATCGCCGCCAGGGAGGCCGCCGCTGCGACGGACCACACCACGCCGACCGAGGCGCTGGTGTGACCGAGCTGTTTCACCAGAATCACCGGAACGGCGGCCTCCAGTACTCCGAGCGCCAGGTTGGACAAGGCCAGCCCTACCACCAGAAACGCAAGCGCAGGCAACTCGCGCAGAGTCGACCACCCGGTCCGCAGACTGTCGGCGAGGGACATGGCCGCAGTCGACCGGGCTCCGCGCACCCGCGGGGTGACGGCAGCCGCCAGCAGGGACAACCCGCCGATGGCGGCGAGCATCCCTGTCGAGCCGGTCCACTGCAGGAGAAGGCCGCCCGCCGCGGGCCCCGCGAGAGCGGCGCCCTGGTCTATGCCGAGGAGGACCGACTGGACGCGATGGGCCCCGTCGGCGGCCTCCCGGCTGGCCTCCGCGCCGACGCTCTCGGCCGCGATGTAACTGAACTCGGTCAAAAAGCCGGTGCACGCGGCGAGCAGCATCACCACGACCGTTGCGGTGTGGCCCTGCGCGAATGCCAGGACCAGCGCGGCGAGGCCGACAACACCGGCCCGGGCGGTCGCGGCCAGCCGGAAGACCCGCGCGGCGCCGAAGCGGTCGACGGCCGAGCCGGCCATCCCGAACGTGCTCAGCCGGGGCACCCACGCCAGCATGAACGCGATCCCCGTCAGCGACGCCGAGTCGGTGGTGGCCAGCACCAGCAACGGGATGGTGTAGGTGGCCATGGACGATGCGGCGGCATCGGCGAGGCGGGGTAAGTAGATGCGCCGCGACGGGCCGTACTCCGGGAGGCGGGCATGTCGGGGACCGGCGGATCGGATCAGAGTAGTCATCAGGTAGGGCAGTACTTCGCTTGTGTCTCATCAGAGCAGCGGTCGCTCATGTCGATTGCCGCCACAGGTCTGTGACTGCAAAGTGGTCGATTCGTCCCTCTACTGCATGTCCTGCTCTCTCCGCGAAGTAGCGCCGACACCCTCTCGGGCGCCCGGCATTGCCGCGTACCGCCATTCCGTCCTACCCGAGCCACGAAGGCTATCGACCACCTTCCGCTACCTACCCGTGTCCGACCGATGCGGGAATCCCCTACCGTCGCGTGCACGCTGACGGTCATTGATGCAGGGCCAGATCCGTCACGGGGGAACGAGCCTGCCCCTGCACGTCGGAGCCCGCGTACCCCCTCCACAGAGGACGGGCCCCATGCCCTGCATCGGTTGGGCCACCTCGTACAGCGCACTGTGGGGCAGAAGTGTCACGGGTGACTGCGGAAGATCACAGAGTCAACACGCTTGTGCAGGAGGCCGTTCGGTGACGTCACAGGTCAGTTGCAACGACGGCGCGTCCTTCGGCCTCGTGACGAGACCGAAGGGGGGAGCGTCGCGTGATCCCGAGAGGGACAAGAGCAGCGCTGGCAGCCTCGAAGGCATCGTCCTGCCACCCCCGACGTGCTGCACAACTTCGTACGCCTCCTGGGCGGCGACGTCGACCACTTCACCGCACTCCTGGACAACGCCCACCGCGAAGCCACCCGCAGCACAGCACTCCTGCAGCCAGCCCCAGACCTCGAACCCGATCCCACGGCCGCACCCCTCGCACACCGCACCCCGCCTCAGCCTGCCCTCAGGCACAACCGCCTCGCCGGACCCGACGCGGTGATGAAAACCTTCAGCAAGGTGCTCACCGAGGACCACACCGTCGAAGACGGACGCGCCCGCCTCCAGGCCGACGCCGACCACGGCGGCGACCCGGGCCCGGATCGCCGCCGCCTCGGCGCGGGAGCGGGGTCGCGGCTTCGCGGGGCGGGTCTTGCGGGCAGCCCACACCGTATGCGTCGCCCACCGGGCCGGCGCCGACCGCGACGCCTACTTGTCCGGCCTGTCATGTTCCTCTGTGGGGGCTGAGGGGAGCTTGCGCTGCCGCAGGGCTTCAGCGATTGAGGTCAGTGGTCGCCCTCGGGCGCGGCGTCCCGCTCGGCGGCACGGCGCACGGGAACCTGGACTGTGAAGCCCCATCTGGTGCAGGAGCGCCAGGTCTGCGCCAGGCTGAGCCTAGGCCTCGGGGGGTCTGCGAGGCCGGCCGGGGCGGCCTGCGACAGGTTGTGCATCTCGTGGATCTGCGGGTCAGTCAACCCTGCGCTTGTGCCCGGGCACCTGCGCCCTCGGGGCGGCCGCTGTATCGGGCGATCGCCGCTGCGAGCAGCAAGACTGGATCGTGTACGGCGCTCCCTGTCGAGGGCCTGGGCCTGTCTCCCCGGCGACAGCCGGGGAGACAGGCAGAAGCGTCAGCGCGGACGCCGGGTCGCCAGCCAGAGGCAGATGCTGGGCGGTACGGCACCAGCCAGTCCCGCAATCAATGCCGCTCCCGCCATCCGCTCCCTGAGCGTGGGCAGCAGCCCGGTGACCCGGCCTGCGGTGGTCGGAACCGAAACCTCGCAGCCCCGCTCGGTCATGGACGTGCCGCCGCCTTCGACGAGGAGCCCATGGCCGTCCTCCATGCACCGCTTGGCCCCGATGGCGTTGGCCCCGAACCACAGCAGCGCGGCCAGTCTGACCAGCAGAAGCGCACCCGCCAGGCCCGCTCTGCGGAGGAGGCGGCTGCGATCGGCGTCCGGGTGGGACCGGTGAACGTCTCCACTCACACCGGCTCAGCCCTCAACAC
Organism: Streptomyces azureus; assembly: GCF_001270025.1. Lineage (NCBI taxonomy): Bacteria > Bacillati > Actinomycetota > Actinomycetes > Kitasatosporales > Streptomycetaceae > Streptomyces > Streptomyces azureus. The sequence goes on from NZ_DF968410.1 coordinate 3,194, forward strand.
CCCACCCGCACGGGCAAATTCCCGCCACCAAGCCTTCTGCAACACCCTTTAGCTTGATCTTTAACCTGTGCGGCGGGGTCGTGTGGTTGTTGACTTCTTCGTTCGCTGTTTCGTAGT
>NZ_DF968411.1:0-14442 GCF_001270025.1 Streptomyces azureus
CGTCCCCGTCGCGACAGCCACCTTGGCGTGGATCACCCACCGGGTGCAACAACGGCACCTGGCGTTGCGCCGCGTGCAACCCACTCCAGGTGGCCGCTCAGCGAGAACGCCCGCCGACCCCCGTACGGTTCCGCCACATCTGCTCCTGAACACCCAGGCGCTCACGCAGCCGGGTCAGACGCGGCATCCGCACGCGCTGCTCCCGGGAGACACGGTCCAGTTCCTCGAACAGGCGCCGGGTGCGGTGCTCGGTGTCGAGCTCGTCGAGGATCCGGTTGACCTCCGTCAGGACGGCACCGAGCAACTGCCAGTGCCGCGTCTCGCGCTCGGCCTCCTTGCGCAGCAGCAGGGCCAGCTTGTCGCGGGTGGCCGCCGCGGTGCGCAGCTCCGTGGCGAGACGCTCCTCCGCCGACTCGGCGCTCGCACTGAGATGGGTGGTCACCAGCACCGCGAAACTCACCACCGCGTCGGCGATCTCCGACAGCAGCTGCTCCAGCGCGGCGCCCGTCTCGGCATCGAACAGCGGCTCGGTCTCGCGCTCCTTCGCCAGGTCGGTGAAGGACCGCGCGAGGACGCGCAGGACGACCGTGCAGATCTCCAGCGTGTCCAGGCCGGTGCGCAGCACCACCCGGTGCAGCAGGCCCTCCCGCACACGCGGGTTGAGCCGCAGGCTGTCCTCCGCCTGCAGGAGCGCCGCGTCCACCTCGACGATGTCGTGGTCCAGGCGCCGCGCCTCGTGCAGCCGCTCCGCCGCGCGGTCCGCGGGCGTACGGCCGGCGGCCTCCTCGCCCATGCGCAGCATCAGCTGCCGCAGCCGGCGCGCCAGACCCTCGATCGACGCGCCCGCCTCCTCCACCCACACCGGCGGAGCCAGCAGCAGATTGCAGCCGAGCCCGACGACCGCGCCGATCAGCGTCTCCACCACCCGGGCCCAGGCGGTGTCCCCGACGGTGGTGACCCCGAGCACCAGCATCGCGCTGATCGCGACCTCGGGTACGTACTCCTCCACGCGGACCAGCCGACCCACGACCAGCGAGGCCACGAGGAGCAGGGCCAGGCTCCACCAGGTCAGGCCCACCAGAAGGCTGAACGCGATGGCGACGAGGACGCCGGTCACCACGGCGTTCACCCGGCGGAAGCCGTTGGTGAGCGTGGCGTACAGGGTCACCTGGACGACCAGCAGGGCCGTCAGGGGAGCGGTGAGCGGTGCCGCCTCGGGGCTCAGCCGCAGCGCGATGACGTAGGCGATCGTCGCCGCGAACGCGGACCGCACCGTCTGGACGACCACGGGGTCCCGGCGCTTGTGCACGATCCGCCTGGCGTGCGCCGTCCACTCACGTACCTCTCGCATCCTCAGGCTGTTCCCCTTCCCCTGGCTGTCGAACGCATCCATGGAGGACGTTAATGCCGGGGGAAACCAAGGGCGACCGAGGGCCTCAGGCGTACACCTTGTCGAGGAAGGCGGTCAGATGACCCATGGTCCGCTCGATCTGCTCCTCCAGGGTGAGGCTCTCCTCGAAGCGGGGGCCGCTCTCCGGCACCTTCTTCCCGCGCAGGTACAGCGAGCAGGCGAGGTCGGTGCACATGTACGCCCCCACGGAGTTCCCCTCACGTCCTGCCGCTCCCGTCTTCCGCGCGGTCATCAGCGCCACACCGCCCCGCGGGTGCGTCGTCAGGCACAGCGAACACATGCTGCGATGCAGAAAGCCCCGCTGTGCGGCCTGGAACCGCATCGCCACCCCGACGAGCCGTCCCTCGCGCTCGGCGACCAGATAACTCCGATCCGGCGCTCCCGGATCCCGCCACCCGAGAAAGTCGAGATCGTCCCAGGGCCGCTCGGCGAGGTCCCGGGGGACGGACAGACGCTTGGCCTCTCCCTTGGAGCAGTTGATGAAGGAGTTGCGGATGTCCTGTTCGGTGAGTGATCTCATAAGGGAGGGCTCCTGGTCGTCGTCGGCGAAACCTAGGGGTCCTAGGTTCCGGGGATCAGGTTAGAAGCATCGAAGACGGGGGATCCAGTGCATTTTCCTGAGGTCGCGTCCGCGCGGGCACGGGCGGCGCTGCGCCATGTGGCGGGCGGCTCGTCGGGGCCCGCCGTCGATCCGGAGGCGCGGATCACACTGAACTTCCACCCGGACCGGCCGGCGGGCGGCGTGCCCATCCTCGTGGCGCTCGTCCGGGACGGCGCCTACCACTCGCAGTTCGTCACCGGCACCAGCAACGGCGGCCTCACGGCCCGCCCCGGCGGCGACCGGTGGCACTGGGAGAGCCGGATCTTCGGCGGGGCGTACGACGAAGCGGCCGCCCACGAGCGGCCCGTCTACGGCGCCCTGAACTTCCGCCGGCAAGTGGTCGGCGCGGCGCCGCGCTTCGGCTCCTCCCACTTCCGGCTGCGCGCCGGCGCCGTGGCCCGCGCCACGTTCTGCTACCCCGACAGCGCCGCCGAGCCGGCCGACTTCGGCGTGGCGGCCGGCATGTCGCTCATCGTGCTGGCCGAGGCGGACGAGCAGGACGCCCTCAACGACTACATCGAGGCGCACGTGCACGGAGGCGTCGATCTCGCCCGGGACGTGGAGGCGCTGGTGCTGGACGCCTGCTACCGCGGCACACCGGTCGAGGCCGCGGCCCGGCGCCTGCCCTGCCCCGTCGAGTGGCACCCCGGCTACCGGCTCACCGTGGCCGGGCTACGGCGCCACGCGGACTACCGCGGCCCGGAGTACGTGGAACTGGGCGCGCGGATCGCCCGGGACGGCCTCGTCGACCCGCGGGCCATCGGCGACGCCGCCCGGACGGGGCGGTACGAACTGCAGGACCTGAAGATGGTGTGGCACACCCTCGCCCGCTTCGGTGCGCCGGAGGGAGCGGGCACGGCCTACTCCGCGGCCGGGGCCTCCGGCGGCCAGACCCCCGGGGCGAGCACCCCCAGCGCATAGGCGCGGGCCACCAGTTCGGTGCGGTTGGCGGCCCGCCAGCGGGAGGACAGACGGCGCAGGTGGTAGGTGACGCCGTCGGCGGTGAGGCCGGTCTCGCGGGCTGCCCGGGCCGTGGTGGCACCGGCGGCCAGCAGCGCCAGGATGCGGGCCTCCATGGAGGTGACCCGGGCCTGTTCGGCGTGCGGGGCGGGGGAGGGGGCGCGTTCGCCGTCCACGCGCAGCATCACCAGCAGCGCCGGTGTGTCCTCCACCGTGTCGCTCACCGGGTCCGCCGTCAGCTCCCCGTACCGCTCCGCGCCGCCCGGTGCCCGCCAGCGCACCGAAACCTGGTAGCGCGAGCGGTGCCGCAGCCGCAGAGCCTGGGCGACGCGCTCCACCTGCGTGGCCTCCCGCGGGCTGAACAGGTCCAGCACGTCACGGCCGCGCAACCGCCCCGGCGTCGTACCGCACTCCGCGGCCATCGCCGGATTGGCGAGCAGCACCGCGCCGTACACGTCACACACCGCGACCGGCATCGCGACCCGGTCGAAGAGGAGCAGGGCGCGGTTGCGCCATGTCACGGCCTCCTGCCGGGCCTGGTCCACGAGCGTCTCCTGCCACGCCGGGCCGCCCCCGCGCAAGGGCGACGCGTCTGCATGTACTACACAATCATGTAGCGCCGCGGCGCGGCCCGCCGGGTCCCGTGGATCAGGCTGGATCGCAGTACTTCCGTACCGCGAAAGGCAGTTGTCGCGTCATGCGCCCCACCGCACAGACCCCCCGGCCCGCAGACGTCCTCCCCGGCGTTCCCGTCGCCGACATCTCCGGCACCGGACCCGGCGACGCGCCCGTCCAGCAGGCCATGGACCTGATGCGCGAGCACGGGCCCGTGCTCGTACGGCGGCTGTACGGACGCGACACCCTGTTCGTGGGCGACCTGGACCTCGTGGCCGAGCTCGCGGACGAGCAGCGGTTCGCCAAGCACATCGGGCCCGGTCTGGAGAACGTCCGCGAGTTCGCCGCCGACGGCCTGTTCACCGCGTACAACGACGAGCCCAACTGGGCCAAGGCGCACGACATCCTCATGCCCGCCTTCGCGCTGGGCTCGATGCGCACCTACCACCCCGTGATGCTGGAGGTGGCCCGTCGGCTCATCGCGTCCTGGGACCGCGACGCCCGCGCCGGGCAGCCCGTCGACGTGCCCGGCGACATGACCCGCATGACGCTCGACACCATCGGACTGGCCGGATTCGGCTACGACTTCGGCTCCTTCGAGCGAGCCGAACCGCACCCCTTCGTCGAGTCGATGGTCCGCTGCCTGGAGTGGAGCATGACCCGCCTCGCGCGCGTCCCGGGCAAGGACTACTCGGCGCAGGACGCGGCCTTCCGGGACGACTCCGCCTATCTCGCCCAGGTCGTCGACGAGGTCATCGCCGCCCGCACCGGCACCGACCAGAGCCAGGCCGACGACCTCCTCGGCCTCATGCTCACAGCCGAGCACCCCGCCGACGGCAGCACGCTCGACACCGCCAACATCCGCAACCAGGTCATCACCTTCCTGATCGCCGGCCACGAGACCACCTCCGGCGCCATGTCCTTCGCCCTGTACTACCTCGCCAAGCACCCCACCGCGCTCCAGCTGGTGCAGCGTGAGGTCGACCAGCTGTGGGGCGACCAGGACGACCCCGAGCCGGCGTACGACGAGATCGGCCGGCTCACCTACACCCGCCAGGTCCTCAACGAGGCGCTCCGGCTGTGGCCCACGGCCGCCGTCTTCGCCCGGGAGGCCCGCGAGGACACGCTGCTCGGCGGCCGCATCCCGCTGCGCGCCGGGCAGTCCGCCCTGGTCCTCACGCCGATGCTGCACCGGCAGCCCGTCTGGGGCGACAACCCCGAGCTGTTCGACCCCTCCCGCTTCACGGCCGAGGCGGAGGCGGAGCGCCCGGGGCACGCCTTCAAGCCCTTCGGCACCGGCGAGCGCGCCTGCATCGGACGGCAGTTCGCCCTGCACGAGGCGACCATGCTGCTGGCCATGCTCGTCCACCGCTACCGGTTGAAGGACCACTCCGACTACCGGCTCACGGTCAAGGAGACCCTCACCCTCAAGCCCGAGGGCTTCACCCTCACGCTCACCCCGCGCACGCCCGCCGGCCGGGTCCACACGCCGCTGCCCGGTGCCGCCCCGGTCCAGGACTCCCGGTCGGCCGAACCACAGGGCCTCCCCGCGCGCGTCCGCCCCGGCACCGCCGCTCTCTTCCTGCACGGCAGCAACTACGGCACCTGCCGCGGCTTCGCCGCACAACTTGCCGACGAGGCCGCCGCCGTCGGCTGCGAGACCCGGGTGGCGCCCTTGGACGCCTACGCCGACAGCCTGCCCACCGACCGGCCCGTCGTCATCACGGCCGCCTCCTACAACGGCCGTGCCACCGACGACGCCACCGCCTTCGCCGCCTGGCTGGAGGAGACTCACGACCTGTCCGGCGTGACGTACGCCGTCCTCGGCGTCGGCGACCGCAACTGGGCCGCCACCTACCAGCACGTCCCCACCCGGATCGACGAGCGGCTCACGGAGTCCGGCGCCACGCGGCTGCTCGACCGCGCCGCCGCCGACGCCTCCGGCGACCTCACCGGCACGGTCCGGGAGTTCACCGCGGCCCTCCGCGTCGCCCTGCTGGAGCGGTACGGCGACCCGGACGCCACGGCCCCGGACCCCGAGCCCACCACCGCCTACGAGGTCCGCGCCCTGACCGGCGGCCCGCTGGACACCCTGGCCGAGCGGCACGAGCTCGTCCCCATGCGGGTCACCGAGGCCCGCGACCTCACCGCGCCCGGCTACGCGCGCCGCAAGCGGTTCGTCCGCGTCGCGCTCCCGGACGGCGTCACCTACCGCACGGCCGACCACCTCACCGTGCTGCCCGCCAACCACCCGGACCTCGTCACCCGCGCCGCCGCCGCGCTCGGCGTCGACCTCGACACCGTCCTGGACATCCGCGCCACCCGCCCGCGCCGCGACTCGATCGCCGTCGACCGCCCCGTGACGGTACGGCAGCTCCTCACCCACCACGTGGAGTTGCAGGAGCGTCCGAGCGCCGGTCAGCTCGCCGCGCTCGCCGCCGCCAACCCGTGCCCGCCGGAGCGCATGGCCCTGGCCGCCCTCACCGACGACCAGCGCACCCTCGTGGAGATCATCGAGGACCATCCGGCCCTGCGCGGCGCCCTGGACTGGCCGCAGCTCCTCGACCTCCTCACGCCGCTGCGCCCCCGCCACTACTCGATCTCCTCCTCGCCCGCCGTCGACCCCGGTCACGTGGACCTGATGGTGTCGCTGCTGGAGGCACCGGCCCGCTCCGGCAAGGGCCTCTACCGGGGCACCGGCTCCGGCCACCTCATTACCGTCGAGCCCGGCGACACGGTGTACGCACGCGTGCAGCCGTGCCGGGAGGCCTTCCGCATCGAAGCCACCGGCGGATCCGCACCGGTCGTCATGATCGCGGCGGGCACCGGCCTCGCCCCGTTCCGCGGCGCCATCGCCGACCGTACGGCCGCCCTCGCGGCAGGCACCGAACTCGCCCCGGCCGTCTGCTACTTCGGCTGCGACGCGCCCGACGCCGACTTCCTGCACGCCGACGAACTGCGCGCCGCCGAGACCGCCGGAGCCGTTTCGCTCCGCCCCGCCTTCAGCCAGGCCCTCGAGGGCGAGGTGCGGTTCGTGCAGCACCGCATCGCCGCCGAGGCCGAGGAGGTCTGGGAGCTGCTGGCCGCCGGAGCGCGGGTGTACGTCTGCGGTGACGGTTCCCGGATGGCGCCCGGGGTGCGGGAGGCGTTCCGTACCCTGTACCGGAAGCACACGCCGGGCGCCGACGAGACGGCCGCCGAGCAGTGGCTCGACGGGCTGGTCGCGGACGGGCGTTACGTCGAGGACGTGTACGCGGCCGGCTGACCGAAGCGAAGGGGAGGGGTGGGCGCACGGTGGTGGACTCCTGGGAACGGGCCCGGCACATCCTGGAGGCGGCGGGCCTGGATCCCGGCAGCCTGGCCCACCTCGCCCCGCTGACCGGCGGCACGTACAACACCGTCGAGGAACTCCGCCTCACCGACGGCACCCGCTACGTGCTGAAGATCCCGCCCGCGGCGGCCACCCCCGGCCTCCGGCACGAGCGCCGGCTCCTCGTCTCGGAGGCCGAGTTCTACCGCTCGGCCGCCCGGACCGGAGTCCCCGTACCGCGGCTGGTGTCCATGGGCGACGACTTCCTGCTGATGACGGCCTGCCCGGGCGACTCCTGGGACGACGGCTCGCTCACCGACGCGGAACAGGCCGCACTGCGCGCGGAGCTGGGACGCCACACGGCCCGGCTGCACTGCGTGACGGGCCCCGGCTTCGGTTACCCCTCCGGCGCCCTCGGCCCGCTCGCCCCCGACTGGCGGACCGCGTTCACGACGATGTTCGACGCCGTCCTCGACGACGCCCGGCGCTACGGGGCGCGGCTGCCCCGCCCCGTCGACGCGGTGGCCCGTACCGCCCGGTCCGCGTACGGCGCCCTCGGCGAGGTCACCGTCCCGTGCCTCGTGCACTTCGACCTGTGGCGGGGCAACATCATGGTCGACCGCTCGGCCGGCGACGCCCGCATAGGCGGCCTCATCGACGGGGAGCGCATGTTCTGGGGCGACCCCCTGGCCGACTTCGTCTCCCTGGCGCTGCTGGGCGACATCAAGCGGGACGAGGCGTTCCTGGCGGGCTACAGGGAGGCCGGCGGCCGAGCCGGCTTCGACACCCCGGCCCGCCTCCGGCTGGCCCTGTACCGCGCCTACCTCTACCTGATCATGCTCAGCGAGACGATTCCGCGCGAGGTCGGAGAGGAACAGGAGCGCTGGGTGCAGGACACGGTCGCTCCGGAACTCGTCGCGGCCCTGGACGAGATCGAGGCACTCCTGGCAGGCCGCGCTCAGCCGTGACCGCGGCCACATGATCGGCGGCGTCTGAGACCCGGGTGGAGGTTTCTCAGGCCGCGCCGGAGGTACTCGCGTGGCGCCCGGACCAGTGAAGGGAGCACGCCGTGACCGACCACCGCCTCGAAGGACCCGGCGAGAACGGTGAGCCCGTACCGCGGGACATGCCGGACCAGCAGGCCGACGCCGGCGAGGACCCGTGGGAGGTCGCCCCTCGCTTCACGGGCACCGGCAAGGACCGGAAGGGGGACGGGAACGAGGACGAGGCCGACGAGCCCGCCGGCGATGTCCCCGACACGGACGAAGCGGGGACGGGACGGCAGGGAGTTCCGCGCTCGGGAACCGTCCACCCCGAGCATCCGGAGCCGGACGAGTCCTCCGCCTGAGCGCCGCTGAGCGCTCCGGCGGCGTGAGCGCCGATGGCCGCAGCCGACCGTGGGGGCCGGCTGCGGCCATCGGTCGTCTTGGCAGTCGTCTCGGTAAGGGTCGGGCGGCTCGTGCGGTCAGCCCACCTTGCGTCCCCGCAGCGGTTCCGTCCGTGCGCCCCCGCCCTGCTGAAGGCCCTGGAGGAACTCCTCCAGCACCTCCGTCGCCGTACGCTCCGGCCGCCAGCCGAGTTCCGCACGCGCACGCGTGCAGTCCATCAGGGGCAGCCTCAGCACCGCGTCGAACAGGTGCGGGGAAGCGGGCAGCAGGTGCAGGCCCCAGGCGGCGGCGATCGCCGAACGGGCCGCGGTGCGCGGCAGCCGTACCGGGCGCGCCCCCAGCATCTCGCCCAGCACCTGCGCGTCGACCGGCGGCTCGGCCGCCAGGTTGAAGGCGCCCCGGGCGTCGGAGTGCACGGCCAGCCGGTACGCGTTCGCCGCGTCGTCCGTGTGCAGCGCCTGCACCCGCAGCCCCGGGATGTCGGGCAGGAAGGGCAGCAGCTCCGGGCGGGCCAGCGGGCCGGGCAGGAAACGCCCGCCGAAGATCCGGCGCTGCTCGCTAGCGGACTCCCACTTGAACAGGAAGGCGGGCCGCATCCGCACCACCCGCGTCTGAGGGTGGTCGCGCTCGAACGTGTCCAGCGCGCGCTCCAGGTAGGCCTTCTCCCGGCAGTAGGCGGCGTCCGGCCAGCCGTGCGTCGGCCACGACTCGTCCACCGCCCGGTCCTTCGGGCCCGGCGAGTACGCGCCGACCGACGAGGCGTGCACCAGCGCCGGCACCCCCGCGGCGGCCACCGCCTCGAACACCCGCATGCCGCCGAGCACATTGGTGCGCCAGGTCGCCGCCGGGTCGTGCGTCGGCTGGAACGCCCAGGCCAGATGGACCACCGCGTCGGCGTCCGTGAACCGCTCGACCAGGTCGGACTGTTCGGAGGCCAGGTCGACCGCCGCCCAGTCCGTCTTCGGCGGCGACCAGTCGGGGATCCGCCGGGCCAGGCCCAGCACGGAGGCGACCTCCGGATCCTCCGAGAGGAGGCGCACCACGCTGGTGCCCACGTTGCCGGTGGCGCCCGTGACCACGATCCTCATGCCCGTTCCGCTGCTCACCATCCGCTCCTCTCGGCCGCGACGGTCCTCGGAGATGACCGAGTACCCGGGTCGGGCCGATTGCACGTGGGCAGCCGACCGCACATGGGCAGAGGAAAGCCCCGGCCGGACGGGGGAATCACGGCCGGGGCGGCTCAAGGCGTGGGCGCGGATGGCGGTCGCCTCTCGGCGAAAGGCTCCACAGGGCTTCAGCCGAACGATCGTCCCTGTGGGCGGATGGTGAGGCCCGGGGACACTGTCCCGTCCGCACCCACGTGTTGTTCAACGGGTAACTACCTTCGGGTGTTCCGGGCTTGGACCTCATTCGCGGTGATGTGTGTCACCGCTCCTCGTTCCCCGGGAGGATCTCGGCCCACAGGTTCTCGGCCTGGAGCAGCAGCGTGCCGAGCACCGCCGTGTGCGCGGCTCCCAGCCCGGCGTGTTCCCGCAGCCTTTCCTGCAGGTACTGGTGCAGTTCCCGCATCCTCTCCTCCCTCTCGTCGTCCCGGCACGGGTCCACGCTGCCGTTGAGCAGGCGGTCGGCCTCCGTGTCACAGGCGTGCCCGATCAGCTCCAGCAGATCCGCGTACGAGCGAAGGGCCGGGCCCTCGGGCGGGGCGGGCGTGCGGTTGTCGTCCACGGCCACCGCCAGCGCCCGGGTCAGGGTGGTGACGTGCCCGGTGACGCGGCCGAGGCGTTCGTCCTCGTCCGGCGGCGGCAGGGGCATGTGCGGAACGCGGTGCAGGGCGCGCAGCGGGCCGTAGGTCAGGCGCAGGCTCTCCTGGCTCCAGCGGCGCGCCGAGCGCAGCGCGTCCAGACGGCGGTCCAGCTGTGCAGAGGCGGTGAGCCAGCCGGCGGCGGTCTGGGCGTCCCAGTCGCCGTGGCGCAGGTCATCGGCGACGGAGCGCAGAACGCCGCCCGATTCCCGGGCGAGGGTCGCCAGGTTCTCCCGGACGTCCCGCAGATGGATCGGCGGGAGGACGAGCGCGTTGACGGCGACGCCGATGACGGCGCCGAGCGCCGCCTGCCCCACGCGGTGCCCGACGCCGGACATGCTGACCATGCCCGAGGTCAGGGTGAACAGGGCCGTGGTCGCCGCGTAGATGCCCTGGTCGCCGAAGCGAGGCCAGTTCGAGAGCAACATCAGCACCGGGACGGACAGGGCGAGCGCGCCCGTCGTGTCGCCGGTGAGGGCCAGCGTCGCCGAGGCCAGCACGCTGCCGACGCAGATCGCCCCGAACTGCCGCGCGCCCTGCACCAGCGAGCTGTAGACGGTCGCCTGCACCAGCACCAGCGCCACCCACGGCGCCATCAGCGCCAGCGGGTCTCCCATCCAGACGCCACCCACCAGCCAGGCGATCACCGCCGCCGCGGCGGCCTTCAACGACTGGACGACCAGGTCCCGCTCCCGCCCGGGCTCGCGCCAGGCGGCCCGGACGGCCTCCACGGCCCTCCGCGCCTCCCGCCGCGCTGCGTCCAGCGGCCGCGTTCCACGGACCCCCTGCCCGAGATCCTCCATGCGCTCCCGCAGCGCGTCGGCGGCCGCCCGGCTGTTCATGACCCTGCCGCCCCGGTCAGAGGGACTGTCGGCCGCCGTGCCGGGCCGCGTCTCCTGGGCGGTTTGGCTGTCGGTTGGCTTGCGGGGCTGGGTTTTCCGGGTCGGGGCGTTGTCCGTTGCCTGGCCGGGAGCTGTTTCCTGGGCCGCCCGGCTGTCCGTCTCCCTGCCATGTCCCGTCTGCCGGGCCGCCCGGTCGTCCGGCGCCTCGTCGGGGGCCGTCCCCCCGGCCGTCGGGGGGTCGGTCGCCTCGTCGGGTCGTGTCTCCCGGGCCGGCTGCCCGGTCGGGCGGGTGTCGTTCGCCGCCGCGGCTTCGTCCTTCCGGCGGCCGAAGGCGCGAGCCGCCCGTCGGACCGCACTCGTCACACGCGTCATGCGCTGCGGGTATCCGCGTTGACCGGGGGTTTCACGCCGGCTCATGCGAGCGGACTGTCACGCAGGGACGACAGCAGGTGCGCGGGGTCGGCGTAGATCGCGTCCGCGCCGGACTTCTCCAGGTCGGTGCGCGGGATGCCACCGCACAGGACGCCCACACAGCGCACCCCGGCTCGGCTGCCCGCTCGCATGTCCCACACGGTGTCCCCGACGAAGACCGCCCGTTCCGCCGGCACCCCGGCCAGGTCCAGGGCGTGCTCGACGGGCTCGGGGGCGGGCTTGCCCGCGTCCACGTCGTCGGCGCTGGCCGTGGCGGTGATGACGTCGTCCGCGTCGATCGCCCGGCGCAGCGCGCTCAGCTCCGCGCCGCCCGCCGAGGTGGCCAGTACCACGGCCCAGCCGTCCCCGTGCAGCCGCCGCAGCAACGGCCCGGCCTCCGGCAGCGCGGGCAGCCGGTCGAAGTACTGCCCGTACAGCGCCTTGTGGGCGGCGCTGATCGCCGCGTCCTGGTCCGTGTCCCGGTCCTCGCCGAGCAGGTGCGCGACGAGGTCGGTGGAGGCCAGGCCCACGGCCCGGTGGACGGCGTGCATCGGCACGTCGTGGCCCGCCTGGCGGAAAGCCTCCCACCACGTCACGACATGCAGGTGGTTCGTGTCGACCAGCGTGCCGTCGACGTCGAACACGGCCGCCCGTTCTGCCTTCGCCATGCGTGCGATCCCTTCCTGTGATCCCGCTTTCCGGCCCGCCCGGGTACCACCTCAGCCGCCCGCCACGCCGGACGGCACCCGCCGTTCACGGGTCCAGGCCAGCAGCTCCTCCAGGGACCACGTCGTCACCACCCGCTCGGGCGGCACCCCGCACTCCTCCGCCCGCGCACACCCGTTGACCTGCCAGTCCAGCTGCCCCGGCGCGTGCGCGTCGGTGTCGACGGAGAACAGCACACCCGCGTCCACGGCCCGGCGCAGCAGCCGCCGCGGCGGGTCGAGCCGCTCCGGGCGGCTGTTGATCTCCAGGGCCGTGCCCGTCTCCGCGAGCGCCGCGAACACCTCGTCCGCGTCGAACTCCGACTCGGGCCGCCCCCGCCCGGTCAGCAGCCGCCCCGTGCAGTGCCCGAGCACGTCGGCGTGCGGATCACGGACGGCGGCCACCATCCGCCGGGTCATCGACCGGGCGTCCATGCGCAGCTTGGAGTGCACCGACACCACCACGACGTCCAGCCGGTCCAGCAGCTCCGGCTCCTGGTCGAGCGAACCGTCCTCGAGGATGTCGCACTCGATGCCGGTCAGCAGCCGGAACGGCGCCCAGGTCGCGTTCAGCTCCGCCACCACGTCCAGTTGCTCCCGCAGCCGCTCGGCCGACAGCCCCCGTGCCACCGTCAGGCGCGGCGAGTGGTCGGTCAGCGCCGCCCACTCGTGCCCCAGCGCCGCCGCGGCCCGGCCCATCTCCTCGATCGGGCTACCACCGTCCGACCAGTCGGAATGCAGATGACAGTCGCCGCGCAGCAGCGCCCGCAGCTTCTCCCCGCCCCGTACGGCCGGGGGCTCCTTCGCCTCGCCCTCCAGTTTCCGCAGATAGCCGGGCACCTCACCGGCCAGTGCCTCCCGCACCACCTGCGCGGTCTTCGGACCGACCCCCTTGAGCGACTCCAGCGACCCGGCGTCCGCCCGCCGGCGCACCTCGTCCTCGCCCAGCTCCTTCAGCACCCGGGACGCAGTACGGAAGGCCCGCACGCGGTACGTCGGCGCCAGGGACCGCTCCAGCAGAAAGGCGATCCGGTCCAGTGCCTCGACGGGATCCATCGCCACCTCCACCACAAGGGTTCCCCAGCACCCGGCGGGCCGCACGACGGGCGGACGGTTTGTCCGGTACGTACCCGGGTACTGCGATGCCTCGTCCCGCACGCTCGACGAGGAGGCCTGTCATGTCCGCCCCCACCGCGCCCCGCAGCAAGGCCGCCGTGATCACCGGCGCCGACTCCGGCATCGGCAGGGCCACCGCCGTACGGCTGGCCGAGGCGGGCATGGACGTCGGCATCACCTGGCACAGCGACCACAAGGGTGCGGAGGAGACGGCCGAGGAGGTCCGGGCGCACGGGCAGCGGGCCGAGGTCGCCCGGATGGACCTCACCCGGCTGCCCGAGGCGGCCGGCACCGTCGACGAGCTGTGCGAGCGCCTCGGTCGTATCGACGTGCTGGTGAACAACGCGGGCACCGGCACCATGACACCCTTCCTCGACCTGGAACTGTCCGACGTGCGCGAAGTCCTCGACGTCGATCTCGTCGGGCCGTTCCTGTGCGGGCAGAAGGCGGCCCGGCACATGATCCGGCAGGGCGGCGGCGGGCGGATCGTCAACGTGACGTCCGTCCACGAGCACCAGCCGCGCGTGGGTGCCGCCCCGTACTGCGCCGCCAAGGGCGGTCTCGGCCTGCTCACCCAGGTCATGGCGCTCGAACTCGCGGAGTACCGCATCACCGTCAACGCCGTCGCCCCGGGCGAGATCTCCACGCCTATGACCGGGCAGGAGGACACCGACCCGCACACCGAGAGCCGCCCCGGCGTGCCGCTGGGGCGGCCCGGCGACGCCCGCGAGGTCGCCGCCGTCATCGCCTTCCTCGCCGGTCCGGACGCCTCCTACGTCACCGGCGCCTCCTGGAGCGTCGACGGCGGCATGCTCCGCATGGGCCCGCAGGCCGGCTCGCACCTGACGAGCGACGACTGGCGCCGCCCCTGAACGGACCGGTCGGACCGGCCAGGCACCGGCTGGCCTGGCCGGTGCCTGGACTCCGCACTACCGCCGGTTGCGCTCTACGCTCGATGCATGACCGAAAGCGCGAGCCCGTACATATCCCACCCGCGGATCATGGTGCTCGGGGTGCAGCCGGGAACACCGCCGTTCCGGATCGTGGAGATCGACGGCCAGGTGGTCGGGGAGGCCAAGGCCGTCACCGACGTACTGACGGCCGCCGCCGCGTTCGGCATCAGGGTCCACGACCTGGACGATCCGGACGTGGTCCGCTGGGTCGGCGGCGACAAGTTCACCTGGACCGTGCGCCCTAGGCCCTGACCGTGTACTGGTGCCGCGGCAGGCAACGTTTGCCCGTCAAGGAGCGGCGTCCGGTGCGTGCTCTGGGGGTACCCCCTG
>NZ_DF968412.1:0-21376 GCF_001270025.1 Streptomyces azureus
CACTCACTCTCCGAGTTCCCCAGCTGGTACGGGTACGGGGGCGGGGGAGGGCAGGGCGCCTGGAGGGGGTTGGGGACGAGGACCTGCTGCTGCGTCGGGTTGGCGTTGCACGGATCGTCCATCCTGGGGCGTGGCGACCGGCCGGAGCCCTGCAGGTCCATGAGGAAGACGTCGTAGCCGTCGTCCGCGAGTTCCTGTGCCCAGCTGTACCGGGTGGCGGAGCCGCCGGGCACCGGGGCGAGGTCGAACGCCGCCAGCGCCGGCACGCTTCTGCCGTGCAGCATCAGCACCGGCTTGGGCGTATGGCTCGGCTTGGTGCCGTCGTACTCCCGGACGGGCAGGGTCACCGTGTCGTTGAAGTTCGCGGGGATCTGGGACTTGAGCGTGACCTGGTGCTCTATGAGGGTGGGTGCGGGCATGGCCGTCTCCCGGTCTGGAAGGGGGAGGAACTCTCTGAAACCCCCCTGTTCCACCCTCCTCTTCCTGTGTTTCCCCCGCAAATCGGCCTAAAGCAGAGGTAGTTGACCAGTCAAGGGCAATGAAGGGGATGCCCTTGAACGCGAAACGGGTGTGGCCCGAGCCTCGGAGGCTCGGGCCACACCCGTCAGTGGCGGGACGAGATCAGGGCAGCTGCGCCGCCCGCGCTTCCCTCCGGTTGTCGCGGAAGGTGTTCACCCGGCGCGCCGTGGCGAACAGCGGGATCGTCGCCGCCATCACGATCTGCAGCGCGCAGCCCATCTGGAGCAGCACCTGGCCGCCCGGCGCGTCGAACGCCCAGGCCGCCAGCATGCCCATGGCCGACACGATCCAGCAGAGCACCGCGACCGCGAGGATGCCCCGCGGCTTCGGGTACTCGACCCGGCTCACCATCAGCCATGCGGTACCGACGACCGCCAGCAGCGTCGCCTCGAACGGCAGCTCGAGCAGCACGATCGAGACGACCGTGAGCGCACCGAACGGTGAGGGCATGCCCTGGAACGTGCCGTCCTTCACGGTGACGCACGAGAACCGGGCAAGCCGCAGCACCACCGCCAACAGCACAACGATCGCGCCCACCGCCGCGACCCGCTCATGCGCGTCACTCGCGACCATGCCGTACACGAGCACGAAGTACGCGGGCGCCAGACCGAAGCTGATCAGATCGGAGAGATTGTCCAGTTCCGCGCCCATCGGCGACGACCGCAGCTTGCGGGCGACGAGGCCGTCGAACAGGTCGAAGACAGCCGCGCACAGCATCAGTATCACGGCCGTGGCCGCGCTGTTGCGGGCCATGCCCGAATTGTCACCCGAGAGGTGCGGGATGAGGATGCCGGTGGTGGTGAAGTACACCGCCATGAAGCCGCACGTCGCGTTACCGAGCGTGAGCGTGTCCGCTATCGACAGCCGGAGGGACAGCGGCAGTTCCTCCGCGTCGTCCTCGTCCTCGGCGACCCAGTTCGTGGCCTGTGTGTCGGGATCAATCACGGTCAATTCGAGTCACCCCCGCAGTCGTGGTCTGACCAACCTCGACAGCGACGTCGACACCTTCCGGAAGGTAGATGTCAACGCGCGATCCGAAGCGGATCAGGCCGATGCGGTCGCCCTGCTCGACCTTGGTGCCCTGCGGGACGTACGGGACGATCCGCCGCGCGACCGCGCCGGCGATCTGCACCATCTCGATGTCACCGAGCTCGGTGTCGAAGTGCCACACCACCCGCTCGTTGTTCTCGCTCTCCTTGTTGAAGGCGGGAACGAAGCCACCGGGCACGTGCTCGACCGACGTCACCGTGCCGGCCAGCGGCGCGCGGTTGACGTGGACGTTGAGCGGGCTCATGAAGATCGCGACGCGGGTGCGGCCGTCCTTCCACGGCATGATGCTCTGCACCACACCATCGGCGGGCGAGATGACCCGGCCCTCGCCGATCTCGCGCTCGGGGTCGCGGAAGAACCACAGCATTCCCGCCGCGAGCGCGGTGGCGGGAACGGCGACGGCCCTGGCCGCGCCGGAGCGGCGGGCACGGGCCAGGCTGAGGGCTGCGGTGGCGACGGTCGGAAGGAGCCACGGCGATGCTCCGCGCGCGAGGCGTACGCCGACCCGGCTGTCGCGAGATGCAGAGGTTTGGCTGTGGGGCATGGATGACCTTCGTAGCGGATGATGCCGCACTCTGACGGGGGACGGCGGCTTTCCGGCGATCGTAGCGGCTCGGGGCCCTAACTGGGTAAGCCAGGCAGCCGAGTCGGCGGCCGAAGAGTGCTGACGGGGTGTGATCTTCTTCTCCAAGAAAACACCCCGTATCCGGACATCTAGCCCTGGAATCGATACTCCTCGAGCAATCGCCGACCGATGATCATTTTCTGGATCTCGGCGGTACCTTCACCGATCAGCAGCATCGGTGCCTCACGATAGAGGCGCTCGATCTCGTACTCCTTGGAGAAGCCGTAGCCGCCGTGGATCCGGAAGGCGTCCTCCACGACCTCCTTGCAGTATTCGGAAGCAAGATACTTCGCCATACCGGCTTCAAGGTCGTTTCGCTCCCCGGAGTCCTTTTTGCGAGCTGCGTTCACCATCATCGCATGCGCGGCCTCGACCTTGGTAGCCATCTCGGCCAGCTTGAACTGGATCGCCTGGTGCTGGGCGATCGGCTTCCCGAAGGTGTGACGCTGCTGCGCGTACCGGACGCCCAGTTCGAACGCACGCTGAGCGACACCGCAGCCACGCGCGGCCACGTTGACGCGGCCGACCTCCACGCCGTCCATCATCTGGTAGAAGCCCCGGCCGGTGACCCCGCCGAGCACGCGGTCGGCGGGAATCCGCAGGCCATCCATGATGAGCTCGGTGGTGTCGACACCCTTGTAGCCCATCTTGTCGATCTTGCCGGGGATGGTGAGGCCGGGGCGGACCTCGCCGAAACCGGGCTCCTTCTCGACCAGGAAGGTCGTCATCGACTTGTGGGGCGCAGTGCCCTCGGGGTGACCTTCGTCACTTCGCACCAGAACGGCCACGAGAGACGACGTCCCGCCGTTGGTCAGCCACATCTTCTGGCCGTTCAGGACGTACTCGTCGCCGTCCTTCACCGCCTTCGACGTGATCGCCGACACGTCCGAGCCGAGGCCGGGCTCCGACATCGAGAAGGCGCCGCGGATGTCGCCGGCCGCCATCCTCGGCAGGAAGTGGTCCTTCTGCTCCTGCGTGCCGTGCTGCTTGAGCATGTACGCCACGATGAAGTGCGTGTTGATGATGCCGGACACCGACATCCACCCGCGGGCGATCTCCTCCACGCACAGCGCGTACGTCAGGAGCGACTCGCCCAGGCCCCCGTACTCCTCGGGGATCATCAGGCCGAACAGGCCCAATTCCTTCAGCCCGTCGACGATCTGCTGGGGGTACTCGTCGCGGTGCTCCAGCTCGGTCGCGACCGGGAGGATCTCCTTGTCCACGAAGTCCCGGACGGTGGACAGGATCTCCTGCTGGATGTCCGTCAGACCGGCGGTCTGGGCGAGTCGCGCCATGGCTACTTCTCCTGCTCCCTGAGCTCGGGGCGGCCCGGCTGCTCGCCGCCGCGCTCCTTGATGTACGTCTCGGTCGGCACCATGACCTTGCGGCGGAACACGCAGACCAGCGTGCCGTCCTGCTTGTAGCCCTTGGTCTCGACGTGCACGATGCCGCGGTCGTTCTTCGACTTCGACGGCCACTTGTCCAGCACGGTCGTCTCACCGTAGATCGTGTCGCCGTGGAAGGTCGGCGCCACGTGCTTCAGCGACTCGATCTCCAGGTTGGCGATGGCCTTGCCGGAGACGTCCGGCACGGACATGCCGAGGAGCAACGAGTAGATGTAGTTGCCCACGACGACGTTCTTGCCGAAGTCCGTCGTCTTCTCCGCATAGTTCGTGTCCATGTGGAGCGGGTGGTGGTTCATCGTGAGGAGACAGAACAGGTGGTCGTCGTACTCCGTGACCGTCTTGCCCGGCCAGTGCTTGTACGTCGCCCCGACCTCGAACTCCTCGTAGGTCCGTCCGAACTGCATCGCTCAGGCCTCCGGGATCTCGAACTTGCTGGTGCGCCGCATCCCGGCGGCGCGTCCCTTGCCCGCGATGACCAGGGCCATCTTGCGGCTGGCCTCGTCGATCATCTCGTCGCCGAGCATCGCGGAGCCCTTCTTGCCGCCTGCCTCGGACGTGTAGTAGTCGTACGCGTCCAGGATCAGCTCGGCGTGGTCGTAGTCCTCCTGGGACGGCGAGAAGATCTCGTTGGACGCCTCGACCTGGCCCGGGTGCAGCACCCACTTGCCGT
The DNA here is from genome assembly GCF_001270025.1 of Streptomyces azureus. Classification (NCBI taxonomy): domain Bacteria; kingdom Bacillati; phylum Actinomycetota; class Actinomycetes; order Kitasatosporales; family Streptomycetaceae; genus Streptomyces; species Streptomyces azureus. Next base: position 4,271 of record NZ_DF968412.1, read on the forward strand.
CGAAGCCGAGGGCGGCGGCGCGCTGGGCGACCTCGCGGTAGCCGTCGATGTTGCGGATCTGGAGGTAGGGGCCGTCGATCGCCTGGAGGTTGTTGGCGCGGGCGGCCATCAGGATCTTCATCAGGATGTAGTGGTAGGCGTCCGCCGGGTAGCCGGGCGGCTGCTCGCCCACGACCAGCGACTTCATGTTGATCGAGGCCATGAAGTCGGCCGGGCCGAAGATGATCGTCTCGACGCGCTGGGAAGCCTGCGCGATCTCGTTGACGTTGTTCAGGCCCTGGGCGTTCTCGATCTGCGCCTCGATGCCGATCTTGCCGACCTCGAAGCCCATGGTCTTCTCGATCTGGGTCAGGAGGAGGTCGAGGGCGACGATCTGCTGGGCGTCCTGGACCTTCGGCAGCATGATGCAGTCGAGGTTCTGGCCGGCGCCCTCGACGACCGTGACGACGTCGCGGTACGTCCATTCGGTCGTCCAGTCGTTGACGCGCACGACCCGCGTCTTGCCCGTCCAGTCACCCTCGTTGAGGAACTTGACGATGGTGTGCCGCGCCTCCGGCTTGGCGAGCGGGGCGCACGCGTCCTCCAGGTCGAGGAAGACCTGGTCGGCGGGGAGGCCCTGCGCCTTCTCCAGGAAGCGGGGGTTCGAGCCCGGTACCGCCAGGCAGGAACGCCGGGGGCGAAGGCGGTTGACCGTGGTCATGCGGAGACCTCCAGGGGGTCGAGCTTGTTCGCTTTCCGGATCTCGTCGACGATGCGGCCGATGATTCCGGTGATGTCGAAGTCCTTCGGGGTGAAGACCGCGGCCACTCCGGCTGCCCTGAGCTGCTCGGCATCCCCGTTCGGGATGATGCCACCGGCGATCACCGGTATATCTGTGGCACCGGCCACACGCAGCCGTTCGAGCACGTCCGGCACCAGTTGGGCGTGCGAGCCGGACAGGATGGACAGGCCGACCGCGTGCACGTCCTCGGCGAGGGCCGCGTCCACGATCTGCTCGGGCGTCAGCCGGATGCCCTGGTAGACCACCTCGAAGCCGGCGTCACGCGCGCGTACGGCGATCTGCTCGGCGCCGTTGGAGTGGCCGTCCAGGCCCGGCTTGCCGACCAGGAAGCGCAGCTTGCCCACGCCCAGGTCCTTGGCCGTCAGATCCACCTTGCGGCGGACCAGAGCCAGCGTGCTGCCCTCTTCGGCGGGGACGGCCACCGGCGCCGAGGAGACACCCGTGGGCGCCCTGAACTCGCCGAACACCTCGCGCAGGGCCCCGGCCCACTCGCCGGTGGTCGCCCCGGCGCGGGCGCACTCCAGGGTGGCCTCCATGAGGTTCTCGGTGCCCCGGGCGGCCTCCTTCAGCCGCTCCAGCGCCTTGCAGGGCCGAGGGTGGTTGAAGGGCGGCTGGTAGCGGCTGTCGCGCCACTGCTGGAGTGCGGCGATGACGCGGGCCTCGACCTCCGGGTCGACCGTCTGGATCGCGGTGTCCAGGTCGGCGGTCAGCGGGTTCGGCTCGGTGCCCTCGAAGGCGTTGACACCGATGATCTTCTCCTGGCCGGACTCGATCCGGCCCCGGCGCTCGGCGTGCGAGGCGACCAGCTGCGACTTGAGGTAGCCGGACTCGACGGCCGCCATCGCGCCGCCCATCTCCTGGATGCGGTCGATCTCCGCGAACGCGGCCTCGACCAGTTCGTCCACCTTCGCCTCGATGACCTTCGAGCCCTCGAAGATGTCCCCGTACTCCAGCAGATCGCTCTCGTACGCCAGCACCTGCTGGATGCGCAGCGACCACTGCTGGTCCCAGGGGCGGGGCAGGCCGAGCGCCTCGTTCCAGGCGGGGAGCTGTACGGCACGCGCGCGTGCGTCCTTGGAGAGGGTCACGGCCAGCATCTCCAGGACGATCCGCTGGACGTTGTTCTCCGGCTGCGCCTCCGTCAGGCCCAGGGAGTTGACCTGGACGCCGTAGCGGAAGCGGCGGTGCTTGGGGTTCTCGATGCCGTACCGCTCGCGGGTGATCCTGTCCCAGATACGGCCGAAGGCGCGCATCTTGCACATCTCCTCGATGAAGCGGACGCCCGCGTTCACGAAGAAGGAGATCCGGCCGACGACGTCGCCCATGCGTTCCTGGGGCACCTGCCCGGAGTCGCGCACGGCGTCCAGGACGGCGATCGCGGTGGACATCGCGTACGCGATCTCCTGGACCGGCGTGGCGCCCGCCTCCTGCAGGTGGTAGCTGCAGATGTTGATCGGGTTCCACTTCGGCATGTGGGAGACCGTGTACGCGATCATGTCCGTCGTCAGTCGGAGCGACGGCGCCGGCGGGAACACGTGCGTGCCGCGGGACAGGTACTCCTTGACGATGTCGTTCTGGGTCGTGCCCTGGAGCTGGGTGATGTCCGCACCCTGCTCCTCGGCGACGACCTGGTAGAGCGCCAGCAGCCACATGGCCGTGGCGTTGATGGTCATCGAGGTGTTCATCTGCTCCAGGGGGATGTCCTGGAACAGCCGGCGCATGTCACCGACGTGCGCGATCGGCACACCGACCCGGCCGACCTCGCCGCGGGCGAGGATGTGGTCGGAGTCGTAGCCGGTCTGCGTCGGCAGGTCGAACGCCACGGACAGACCCGTCTGGCCCTTGGCGAGGTTGCGCCGGTACAGCTCGTTGGACGCCTCGGCCGTGGAGTGACCGGCGTAGGTGCGCATGAGCCACGGCCGGTCCTTCTGACGCTCAGTCATCTGTGACCTCAGCTGTCTTTCAGACGTTCCGGAAGCGGTTGATGGCGTCGATGTGCTGCGCACGCTTGGCGTGGTCGCGCACGCCCAGGCCCTCCTCGGGGGCCATGCACAGCACGCCGACCTTGCCCTGGTGCAGGTTGCGGTGCACGTCGTAGGCGGCCTGGCCGGTGTCGTCCAGGGAGTACACCTTCGACAGGGTCGGGTGGATCTTGCCCTTCGCGATGAGCCGGTTGGCCTCCCAGGCCTCGCGGTAGTTGGCGAAGTGCGAGCCGATGATCCGCTTCAGCGACATCCACAGGTAGCGGTTGTCGTACTCGTGCATGTAGCCCGAGGTGGAGGCGCAGGTGGTGATGGTGCCGCCCTTGCGGGTGACGAAGACGCTCGCGCCGAAGGTCTCGCGGCCGGGGTGCTCGAAGACGATGTCGATGTCCTCGCCGCCGGTGAGCTCGCGGATGCGCTTGCCGAAGCGCTTCCACTCCTTGGGGTCCTGGGTGTTCTCGTCCTTCCAGAACTTGTAGCCCTCGGCGTTGCGGTCGATGATCGCCTCGGCGCCCATCGAGCGGCAGATGTCCGCCTTCTGCTCGCTGGAGACGACGCAGATCGGGTTGGCGCCGCCGGCCAGCGCGAACTGGGTGGCGTAGGAGCCGAGTCCGCCGCTCGCGCCCCAGACGAGCACGTTGTCGCCCTGCTTCATGCCGGCGCCGTTGCGGGAGACCAGCTGGCGGTAGGCCGTGGAGTTGACCAGGCCGGGGGCGGCGGCCTCCTCCCAGCTCAGGTGGTCCGGCTTGGGCATCAGCTGGTTGGACTTGACCAGCGCGATCTCGGCGAGGCCGCCGAAGTTGGTCTCGAAGCCCCAGATGCGCTGCTCGGGGTCGAGCATCGTGTCGTTGTGGCCGTCGCTGGACTCCAGCTCGACGGAGAGGCAGTGCGCGACGACCTCGTCGCCGGGCCGCCAGGCGTTGACGCCCGGGCCGGTGCGCAGAACGACGCCCGCGAGGTCGGAGCCGATGATGTGGTACGGCAGGTCGTGGCGCTTGGCCAGCTCGCTGGTGCGGCCGTAGCGCTCCAGGAAGCCGAACGTCGACAGCGGCTCGAAGATCGACGTCCACACCGAGTTGTAGTTGACCGACGAGGCCATGACGGCCACCAGGGCCTCGCCCGGGCCGAGCTCGGGCAGCGGCACCTCGTCCAGGTGGATCGACTTGCGGGGATCCTTGTCGCGCGTGGCGAGCCCGGCGAACATCTCCGTCTCGTCCTTGTGCACGGTGATCGCGCGGTACGACTCGGGGAGCGGGAGGGCGGCGAAGTCCTCCGACGTGGAGTCGGGCGACTGGATCGCGGCCAGGATGTCCTTAACGGTCACGGTGTTGCCTCCGGCGGTGAGCGCCCCGAGGGAGGGGCGCCGATGGTTACGTCGGTGCTGCTGAGGGTCGAGGGTGTGCCGTCGGTTCGGCGGTGGTGCTGTTCGGCAGCGCTGGTGGCGCGGGAGGTTGCCTGTGACGCAGGCGTCCGGACGGGCAGGCGCTGGGCTTGCTGGGACATCGCCCGGACCTCTTCAACGTATGACACCGCGTGTCACCCCGCAAGGCACTGAGTGCCAGAAGTTTCTCTCAGATGAAATCTTTACTTGACAAATGAGCGATGATCGATCGAACGGCATCTCGGAGGGCCTGCAAAACGGCCCCTGACATGCCAAAACGGCCACCCCGAGGGGTGGCCGTCATCACACGGGCGAAGGGGCTCAGCGCTCCTTGAGTGCCTGCTCGATGGTCCGCATGACCTCGTCCAGCGGGGCGTCGGTGCGGGCGACGGTCACCAGCACCTCGCCCTGCGCCGAGGCCGTCGCCGCGGCCGGCTGCGACTCCGTGGAGCGCCCGGCCCCGATCCCCGTGCCGAACGTCTTGCGCACGATCGCGAAGGCGTGGTCCAGCTGCGCCTCCACGTCTCCCTGCCCGCCCGCCCGCAGCCAGCGCCGCAGGACGTGGTTGTGGGCGGTGACAACGGCGGACGCGGCGACCTCCGCGAGCAGCGGGTCGTCGTTGGCGTCGTCGGCGTGCGCGCGCTCGTCGAAGTGGCCGAGGAGATAGCGGGTGAACAGGCGCTCGTAGCGGGCCACCGACGCGATCTCCGCCTCGCGCAGGGTGGGCACCTCGCGCGTCAGCTTGTAGCGGGCGACCGAGATCTCCGGGCGGGCCGCGTACATCTTCATGACTTCCTTGATGCCGCGGCACACCGTGTCGAGCGGATGCTCGTGCGCGGGCGCGGCGTTGAGCACCGCCTCGGCCCGGACCAGGGTGTCGTCGTGGTCGGGGAAGATCGCCTCTTCCTTGGAACGGAAGTGGCGGAAGAACGTGCGGCGGGCGACCCCGGCCGCAGCCGCGATCTCGTCGACGGTGGTCGCCTCGTACCCCTTGGTCGCGAACAGCTCCATCGCGGCGGCCGCCAGTTCCCGGCGCATCTTGAGCCGCTGGGCGGCGGCGCGAGAGCCTGCGGCACTTTCCGGCGCGTCGGTCGTAGCCGATGTACGTGAGGACTTGGCGGGCTGGGACATGCCCTGAACGTACTGCATGTGCGCAGCTCGCTGCGCGTGGCCTGGTTCGTGGAACCGGTCCGGGCCGAGCAGGCCGCCCCACTCCGCGCCGGACCGGAACCAGTCGCCGGGACCGTCAGCGCTTGGCATATTCGCGGAAGCCACGGCCCGTCTTGCGGCCGAGGCAGCCCGCGGCCACCAGGTGCTCCAGGAGCGGTGCCGGGGCGAGCCCCGGGTCGCGGAACTCGCGGTGCAGGACCTTCTCGATGGCGAGCGAGACGTCGAGCCCGACGACGTCCAGCAGCTCGAACGGGCCCATCGGGTAACCCCCGCCCAGCTTCATCGCCGCGTCGATGTCGTCCAGCGACGCGTAGTGCTCCTGCACCATCTTGATCGCGTTGTTCAGGTACGGGAAGAGCAGCGCGTTCACGATGAAGCCCGCCCGGTCCCCGCAGTCGACCGCGTGCTTCCTGATCCGGCCGCAGACCTCGCGGACCGTCGCGTGGACGTCGTCGGCCGTCAGCACCGTGCGGACGACCTCGACCAGCTTCATGGCCGGAGCCGGGTTGAAGAAGTGCATGCCGATCACGTCCTGCGGGCGCGAGGTGGCCCGGGCGCAGGCCACGACCGGCAGGGACGAGGTGGTGGTGGCCAGCACCGCGCCCGGCTTGCAGACCTTGTCCAGCGCGGCGAACATCTGACGCTTGACCTCCAGGTCCTCGGCGACCGCCTCCACGGCCAGGTCGACGCCGGCGAAGTCGTCGTAGGTGCCCGTCGGCGTGATGCGGTCCAGGGTCTGCGCGGCGGCCTCGGCGGTCATCCGGCCCTTGTCGACCGAGCGGGACAGGGACTTGCCGATACGGGCCTTCGCGGTCTGGGCCTTCTCCTCGCTGCGGGCGGCGAGGACGACCTCGTACCCGGCCTTGGCGAAGACCTCGGCGATTCCGGAGGCCATGGTGCCCGAGCCCGCGACACCCACCGAGCGGACCTCCCGGCCCGGGACCAGGTTGCCGCCCTCCAGCGGGGTCAGCGCGTCCCGCACGACGGTGCCGCTGCCCGGCGCCTCGTACGTGTAGAACCCGCGTCCCGCCTTGCGGCCGGTCAGGCCCGCCTCGCTCAGCTGCTTGAGGATCGGCGCCGGGGCGTGCAGCCGGTCGCGGGACGCGGCGTACATCGCCTCCAGGACCGTGCGCGCGGTGTCGACCCCGATCAGGTCGAGCAGCGCCAGCGGGCCCATCGGCAGGCCGCAGCCCAGCCGCATCGCGGCGTCGATGTCCTCGCGGGAGGCGTACTTCGCCTCGTACATCGCGGCGGCCTGGTTGAGGTAGCCGAACAGCAGCCCGTCGGCGACGAATCCAGGGCGGTCGCCGACCGCGACGGGCTCCTTGCCCAGGTCCAGGGCGAGATCGGTGACCGCCGTGACGGCGGTCGGCGCGGTCAGCACCGAGGAGACGACCTCGACCAGCCGCATCGCCGGGGCCGGGTTGAAGAAGTGCAGGCCCAGCACCCGCTCCGGACGGGCCGAGTCGGCCGCGAGCCGGGTGACGGACAGGGCGTTGGTGCCGGTCGCCATGATCGTCTCGGGGCGCACGATCCCGTCCAGTTCCCGGAAGATCTGCTGCTTGATCTCGTACGACTCCGGCGCCACCTCGATGACCAGGTCGGCGTCGGCCGCGGCCCGCAGGTCGGTGGAGGTGCGGACGCGGTCCAGGATCTCCGCGCGGTCCTGCTCGGTCAGCCGCCCGCGCTCGACGCCACGGGCGGTGGAGGACTCCAGGGCGGCGACGCACTTCGCCGCCTGGGCCTCGCTGATGTCGATGCCGACGACCTCGCGGCCGGCCTTGGCGAGGACCTCGGCGATGCCGGTGCCCATCGTGCCGAGGCCGACGACTGCGATGGTGCGCAGCGGGGACAGGGACGGGTCGGAAAGGGGAGTGGCCATCGCGGGACTCCAGGAATGAGGGTGACGACGGGGAACACGCCCGGGTGCGCCGAAGACGGACCGGCGAGAGCCGGCATGCCGGGCGCACCGGGTGCGTGAGAAATGCGGGTGTTGGCCGGGCTGCGAGCGCACACGCCCGGTGCCGTCGCCACGGGCGTGCACACGCCCGGGGAACGGCAGGTCCGACCGGCCCTGTCCCGGGGCCGAGCCGTACTGCGGTACCTGAAGTACCTGAAGTACCGAACCGACTGCTCTCACGACGGCCGCGTCACCAGACCGCCGCGAGGAGATACGAGTGGGTAACTCGCTCGTCTGAGCTTAACTCGCGGGTAACGAGCGCGCCAGCCCTCGTGTTTGTGATGTACGTCCCGAGCAGCTCGCGGCGCCTCTAATCTCTCAGTCATGGACGAAGAGTTGCGATCACTCACGGAGCGCTTACGGCAGGAGTCGGGGGCGTCGCCCGCCTTCGAGCGGCTCGTGGCGACCGACGACCTCGACGCCCTGGCCGCGGTGCTGACCGAACCCGGGCAGCCCTTGTGGACGAGGGAGCTGGCCGCCTTCCGGCTGGGACTCGCCGAGGACCGGCGGGCCTTCGAGTCCCTGGTGCTGCTGCTCAACCACCGTGATCCGCCGCGCTGCGCCTCCGCCGCCTACGCCCTCGCCCGCCTCGGCGACCCGCGCACGGCCCGCGCGGCCGCCGCCCTCGCCACCAACGAACTGCGCGTCGCCTACGCCCTCCACCCCGTCCGGCTCCTGGTCGAACTGCGCGCCCCGGAGGCCGTGCCCGCCCTGATCACCACCCTCCAGCGACGGCTGCGCCCGCACGACCCGTACCGCCGCGTCGCCCTCGCCTGCGTGGACGGGCTCGGCACGCTGGGCGACGCCCGGGCCAGACCCGTGCTGAACGAGGCCCTCGCGCATCCGGTGCTGGCGGAGGCGGCGGTGCGGGCACTGGGGCGGATTCCGAAACAGAGGTGAGATCAGCGGGGGAGTGCGCGTGCGTACCGCACTTCGGGGACCGCGACACCCTCCACCTCGAAGGGCTCCTCCGCGCCGTCCGCCTCGAAGCCGGCCCGTTCGTAGAAGAGGCGGGCCCGGCCGTTGCCCTTGAGGACCCACAGGAGCAGACGGCCGTGGCCCGCGGCGGCGCAGCGCGCGACGGACTCGGCGAGCAGGGCCTGCCCCGCGCCCTGTCCCAGGTGTTCCGGATGGACGTAGATGGCGTACAACTCGGCGTCGTCGGTGACGACTTCGCCGTCCCGGTACGGCCCGTGGCAGGCCCAGCCCACGACCTCGCCGCCGGTGTCCTCGGCGACCAGGTTCACCACGCTGCCGTCGGCCTGGGCCAGATACCCGCGACGACGCTCGGCGTCCTCCGCGACACTGAGCCCGTCCAGGTACGACTGCGGCATCAGCCCCCGGTACGCGCTCTGCCAGCTGCGGATGCGGATCTCGGCGACGCGGTCGCAGTCGGCGAGCGTCATTTCCCGTATCCGAAGGCCCTTTGTCGAAGGACTCATTCCGCCACCATCGCCGGGGGCACCCCCACGCCTCTGGACAGTGGGGGAGCCTCGGCCTCCAGCAGGAACTCGGGTCGGACCAGCCCCGCGACCCGCACCGCCGACGCGGCGGGCAGCCGGTCGTCGGGTATGTGCTCGGCGCGGGCCGCTCGGATCGCGGGCATGTGGGCCATGTCCGTGACGAAGTAAGTGAGTTCGACGTCGTCGAAGGTCGCCCCGGCGGCGGCCAGGCAGCGCCGGAGGTTCTCGAAGACCTGACGGGCCTGCGCCGCCGGGTCGCCCTCTCCGACCGGCCGGCCCTGCTCGTCGAGGGCGAGCTGTCCCGCGATCGCCACGAAACGGCCGGTGCCCATGACGACGTGGCTGTACTGGGCCGCGGCGACCCCGTCGGGCGCGGGAATCCTGGTCAGCTCACTCATGGGTCCATCGTGGACCATGGCACCGACCTGTGTGCTCAGGACGCCGTCGGCGCTTGCGGCCTGCCAGCCAGTTTCAGGCTGTAACTGCCGCCACTCGCCTGGAAGGTGGCCGGTGTCCCTGCTCCGGTTCGCCCTGTCCCCTCGCTCAAAATCCATGAGGGCCGCCCTCCCCCAGTCCAACGTGGGGGGTAAGCGATTTCGCCGTGGAGATGCGAAGGGTGTCCGGAACACGGCGCGTCGTGACGGGTTCGGTGCGTCGAACTCGCACGGCATTCCTCACGCCGATGGTGAGACGGAGGGTCTGTCTGCGAAGCCGCCCGCCTCCGCGCGCTTCAGCGCCGCCTGTCGGGCCGCCTTGAAATCCTTCACCAGGGACCTGGTGGTTGCGGGGAAGTCCTTCTCCACTTTCGTCTGGGCCAGGGCGATCTGCTTTGCGAGATCCACCTCGCCCTGGCACGCGTGGTCCGGTAGCGGGTGTCGAGCATGGCGGCGAACTGACGCACCAGGTCGTGGGTTCGGTTCAGCTCTGGGCAGTGCTCGAACAGTCGCCGGAGTGCCTCGGCTGCGGGCAAACTGCGGCGGGACGGAGCGGTGGTGATCCACCGGGCGACTTCGCGAGGCGAGGGCGGCCGCTCTCGCGGCGTGCCGATCGGCAGACCGCGGCGAAGGGGAGCGATGGCCATCTTGACCCGTTGGTAGTGGCCACGCCTGTGACTGATGCGTCAGCCCATGCCTGCCGCGTCGAGCAGGGTGTTCACGGTGGGCGCGACGAGCCCGGTCAGCCTGTCGGCTCCGATTCCCGCGCGGGCGCTGGCGCCGTCGAACACGAGGCTGAGCTGCCGGGCCAGCAGATCGGGGTCGCCCGCCCCGCCCTGTTCGGCCTCGGAACGGAAGAACTCCGTCAGGTTCGCCTTGATCCGGTGGGCCACCCGGCTCGCGGGGTGGTTCTGGTCCTTCAGCTCGATCTGAACGGCCAGATACGGGCAGCCCCGGAACTCGGGCGCACCCGCCTGCGACTCCACCTGCTCGAAGACGTGCAGGATCCGCTCGCGGGGTGACCGGCCGTCGCCCGCCGCGGGCAGGAGGATCGCCACGAAGGCGGAGGCGCGCTCCTCCAGGCTCGCTGCCAGCAGCTCGTCCTTGCTCTCGAAGAGCTGGTACAGGGAGCGCTTCGACACTCCCGCCGCCTTGCAGAGCGCCTCGACGCCGATGCCGACACCGTCCCGGTAGGTGAGCGTGGCCGCCGCCTCCAGTAGCCGCTCTCTGGTACTTGCCTTCACCTCGGTGGTCATACTGCGAGGTTAACTCGATGTGGAGGAAATGAAAACCGATCGGTTTCAAGGTGTGCCGGGGTGGACACCTCCTGGGCCGGGACGGCGGCCTTCGCGGGCCGTGGTGGCGCACACCGAGTACAGCCACCTGCGTCGTCGCCGCCCGGGTCGGGCTGGAGCCCATACTGCCGGCGGACTGGTCGGTCAGCACCGTCAGCGTCGGGCGAGCGGTGGCCGAGGAGGAGGAGTCGGCATGGAAGTGGCCCCTTTGTCGGCGTTGACCAGACCGACGGGCAGTTTCTGTGAATGCCGGTCATGACTTACTCCGGCGGATCAGGGCGTTCGCTTCGCCGGGGGCTGCCAGCCGCCGGTGAGTTCCTTGACGGGCTTGTGGGGGAAGCGGCGCTGGGCGTATCCCTGTGCGGGTGAGCCCGGCAGGACGTAGAGGGTCTCCTTCTTGTCCTGGAGTGGTCGCAGCACGGTGTCCATGAACGTCTCGCGGTCCTCCAGATACGGGCTCAGGACGTCCTCGCCGCCGGGGCAGACCGCCATGCCGTAGCCGGACTTGTAGCCGGGGGGCGAGGTCAGGCTCTGCCACATGGAGGCGCTCTCGGAGTCGGTGACCCGAGAGCGGTAGTCGGCGGCGTCCTCGCTGTCGGCCACGGTCTGCGCCCAGTCGGTGAACCCGCTCATGAACTCACGGTAGTTGTGCGTGGTGCAGGCCAGCGCGTCGAACGCCCCGTCCTTGCTGATGGCGCCGACCGGGCAGGCGGCGACGCACAGCTTGCAGCCGATGCAGGGGTTGTAGTCCAGCGCCTGCCCGTACTCGCTCACCTCGGCGTCCACCAGGACGGTCGCCAGCAGTATGAAGTTGCCGAACTTCGGGCGGATGACGTTGCGGTGCAGGCCCATCACGCCGAGCCCCGCGGCCACCGCGACCGTCTTGTGCGCCACCACCCAGATCCGCTCGCTGGGGAAGCGGTCCATCTCCTGGGGGAAGCCGACCGAGGGATTGAAGTACTCCTCCATCGCCCGCAGCCGGGAAGTGCCGCTACAGGGTGCCCGGCCCGACGCCCGCGTCTTTCGCCACCGCCTCCAGGGACGTGCCGGCCCCGTGCTTCAGAAAGTGGCGCTGTGCTGCTTCCACGAGGGCGGCACGGTTGCGCTGGACGGCTCCATCAAAACGGAGGCTGTTTCCGAACGTGGTCACAGTACGGAGGCAGCACCCGGTCAACTCGGGATGCCGAGCAGACCGTGCAGCGTCGAGCCGTTCGAAGAGGCCGGCGCTCCCTTCGTGGCGGAAGGCTCCGGGTCGGGCAGGGCCTCGCACACCGCGTCCGCCTCGCCGTGGCCGCGCGGCACTGTGCCGTCGGAGAGGTACGCCGCCAGATGTTTGTCGAGGCAGGCGTTCCCGCTCAGCGTGATGCCGTGGTTGCCGCCGCCCTCCTCGACCACCAGGCTGGAGCGGGCCAGCAGACGGTGGACGGTGACAGCGCCCTCGTACGGGGTGGCCGCGTCGCCGGTCGACTGGAACAACAGGGAGGGCGGCAGCTTGCCGTTGGCGACGTCCACCGGCTTCGACGAGCCCGTCGGCCAGAACGCGCAGGGCGCATTGTACCAGACGTTGTTCCATGTCATGAACGGCGCCTTCTCGTACACCGCCCAGTTGTCCTCGCGCCACCGCCGCCAGTCGCGCGGCCAGTCGGCGTCCCGGCACTGCACCGCGGTGTAGACGCTGTAGCCGTTGCCACCGGAGGCGTCGACCGCGCCGAAATCCTCGTACGCCCCGACCAGCGGCTCGGGGTTCCTGTCGTTCACGTACGCCGCGAACGCCTCGGCCAGAGGGGGCCAGTAGCCGTTGTAGTAGCCGCCCGGGATGAAGGTGTCCTCCAGCTCCGCGGCCCCCACCGTGCCGCCCGCCGGCTTCTTCGCGAGGGCCGCCCGCATCGCGTACCACGTGGCCTCGATCCGCTCCGGATCCGTGCCGAGCCGGTAGGTCGAGTCGTGCTCGGCGACCCAGGCCAGGAAGGCGCGGTGGCGGTCGTTGAAGGCCACGTCCTGGTTGAGGTTGGCGTCGTACCAGACCTCCGTGGGGTCGACGACCGAGTCCAGGACGAGGCGCCGGACGCGCTCCGGGAAGGCCTTGGCATAGACCGCGCCCAGGTAGGTGCCGTACGAGTAGCCGAGGTAGCTGATCCTCCGCGCGCCCAGGGCCTGCCGGATCGCGTCCATGTCGCGCACGGCGCCGGCCGTGTCGACGTACGGCAGCAGATGGCCGTACCTCTTGCCGCAGGCGGCGGCGAAGGACTTGGCGCGGGCCAGGTTGGCCTTCTCGATCGCGGGTGTGGCCGGCAGGGAGTCCGGGCGCACCGTGTCGAAGTGGCCGGGCCGGCAGTCCAGCGCGGGCTCGCTCGCGCCCACGCCGCGCGGGTCGAAGCCGATGACGTCGTACTGGGCCGCGACCTTTTCGGGGAGCGAGGACGCGACGAACCCGGCGAGTTTCAGGCCGCTGCCGCCGGGACCGCCGGGGTTGACCAGGAGCGGACCCTGGTACGTCCTGGCGGTGTGCGGGACGCGGGACAGGGCGAGGGTGATCCGCTGTCCATGCGGCCTGCGATGGTCGAGCGGCACGTTCAGCGACGCGCACTGGAGCGTCGGGTACTTCTCGGTGGCGCAGTTCTTCCAGGAGAGTTTCGCGGTGGGCGCGGGCTCCGCGGTGCGCGGTGCGCTCGCCCCGGCGGGAACGACCGTGAAGATACCGGCCATGACGACGGCGGCGCCGCACAGCGCTGCGCGATTTCTCATGGAGTCCTCCCAGGACGGCGGGATGGAGGACCGCGAAGGTCACCGTCCTCGCCGCATCGTCCCGGAAGGAGGTCCTGGGAGAACTCATTCAGTCGATGTCATGACCCGGATGGATCTTTGGATGCGCTCGAACGCTCCTAAATGAGCGAGAGTTGAGTAGGTCCGGACACCGGCGGCTCCCCGGCCGGCTCAGGGGGCCGGATCCGGCGCGGCATCCCCGCGCGCGTGGGCCCGATGCCGTACTCCTCGGCCAGTTCGTGCACCTGACGGGTGATCCGGCGCTGGTACCACTTCGGGGCGTAGGAGCCCTCCGCGTAGAGCCGCTGGTAGCGCGCCACCAGGTGCGGATGGTGCTGCTCCAGCCAGGTCATGAACCACTCGCGGGCACCGGGCCGCAGATGCAGCACCAGCGGTGTGACGGACGTGGCGCCGGAGGCCGCTATCGCCCGTACGGTCGCCCGGAGTTGGGCCGGCTGGTCGCTGAGGAACGGGATCACCGGCGCCATCAGCACACCGCAGCCGATGCCGTGCTCGCCGAAGGTCCGTACGACCTCCAGGCGCCTCTCGGGCGCGGGCGTTCCCGGTTCGACGGTGCGCCACAGCTCCTGGTCGGTGAAGCCGACCGAGACGGAGATGCCCACGTCGGTCACCGCCGCGGCCTGCTTGATCAGGTCCAGGTCGCGCAGGATGAGAGTGCCCTTGGTCAGGATCGAGAAGGGGTTCGCGTGATCGCGCAGGGCCGAGATGATGCCCGGCATCAGGCGGTAGCGGCCCTCGGCGCGCTGGTAGCAGTCCACGTTCGTGCCCATCGCGATGTGCTCGCCCTGCCAGCGGCGCGAGCCGAGCTGGCGGCGCAGCAGCTCCGGCGCGTTGACCTTGACCACGATCTGGGAGTCGAAGCCGAGGCCCGTGTCGAGGTCGAGATAGCTGTGCGTCTTGCGCGCGAAGCAGTACACACACGCGTGTGAGCAGCCGCGATAGGGGTTGACCGTCCACTGGAACGACATCCGGGAGACCGCCGGCACCCGGTTGATGATCGAGCGGGCCCGGATCTCGTGGAAGGTGATCCCGCGGAACTCCGGCGTGTCGAAGGTACGGGTGGTCACGGCGTCCGCGCCGAACAGCGCGCCGTCGGACCGGCTGTGTTCGGAGTCCTCTGTGAGGTTGTCCCAGCGCATGACGCCTCCTCGGTAGCACTGTCCACAGAATAGAACACACGTTCCCTTGATCGTGCGAGGGCATTTTCCGAACGTGTTCGACCGGGTTGGGCCACCCCGATTTGGGTGGCCGGGCAGCGGGGTGGTTGGCTTGCCCCCAACCCCCGAGAACCCATGTCCTGGAGGAAAGCGATGGCGCAGGTCGAGGCCACTACGGAGCGGATCGTCGCGGCGGACGCGGAGACGGTGTTCGACGCCCTCGCCGACTACAGCGGCACGCGCGCGAAGCTGCTGCCCGAGCAGTTCAGCGAGTACGAGGTCCGGGAGGGCGGTGACGGCGAGGGCACCCTCGTCCACTGGAAGCTCCAGGCCACCAGCAAGCGCGTGCGCGACTGTCTCCTGGAGGTCAGCGAGCCCACCGACGGCGAGCTGGTCGAGAAGGACCGCAATTCCTCCATGGTCACCACCTGGCGCGTCACTCCGGCCGGTGACGGCAGGTCCCGCGTCGTCGTGACCACCACCTGGACCGGCGCAGGCGGCATCGGCGGCTTCTTCGAGAAGACCTTCGCGCCCAAGGGTCTCGGGCGGATCTACGACGCGCTGCTCGCCCGGCTCGCCGCCGAGGTCGAGAAGTAGACCCCCTCAAACCGGGAATTTCCAGGGGGTGTTGTGCCCCTCACCGGTTCGGGTGATCTCCGTTCGGCTCCGACTTGTGCCGTAACTCGTCGCGCTTGCTCGTAGTTGTCGCTTTTACGCGGGAATTGTGCGGCAGCGCGGCGAGGGGAGCGGTAGGTGGGCGGGATCACTCTGGCGCAGGACGAACCGGCGGTGGCACCTCCCGAACCTCCCTCCCCAGCGCCGGCCCCGGCCGCCGAACTGAGCCCGCGCAGGGTGCGGTTGGTCTTCGTCGCGCTCATGCCGGCCCTGCTCCTCGCCGCCCTGGAGCAGATGATCGTCGCCACGGCGCTCCCGAAGATCGTCGGTGAGCTGCACGGCCTGGACCGGATGTCCTGGGCGATCACCGCCTACCTGCTCACCGCGACCGTAGGGCTGCCGATCTACGGCAAGCTGGGCGACCTGCTCGGCCGCAAGGGCGTCTTCCAGTTCGCGATCGTCGTCTTCGTCGCCGGCTCCGCGCTCGCGGGCCGGGCGCAGACCATGGACCAGTTGATCGCCTTCCGGGCCCTCCAGGGCGTCGGCGCGGGCGGCCTCATGATCGGTGTCCAGGCGATCACCGCGGACATCGTGCCCGCCCGGCGGCGCGGCCGCTACATGGGCCTGATCGGCGCCGCCTTCGGACTCGCCTCCGTGGCCGGACCCCTGCTCGGCGGCTACTTCACCGACCACCTCTCCTGGCGCTGGTGCTTCTACGTCAACGTGCCCTTCGGCCTGGTCACGCTGGTCGTCGTCGCCGTCGCGCTGAAGCTCCCGAAACCGGTCGGCAAGGCCAGGCTGGACGTCCTCGGCGCGCTGCTGCTGACCGCGGCCTCCACCTGCCTGGTCCTGCTGACCAGTTGGGGCGGCACCAAGTACGCCTGGGACTCGTGGATGATCCTCGGCCTCGGCGCGGGAGCGGCCGTGGCGGCCGTCCTCTTCCTCGTCGCCGAGCACTTCGCCGCCGAACCCCTCATCCCGCTGCGGCTGTTCAGGGACTCCGTCTTCAACGTCACCGGCCTGATCGGCCTGGTGACCGGGGCCGGGCTGTTCGGCGCCGCCAGCTATCTGCCGACCTACCTCCAGATGGTCGACGGGGCCTCCGCCACCGAGTCGGGCCTGCTCATGCTGCCCATGATGGCCGGCATCGTCGGCGCCTCGGTCATCACCGGACAGCTCATCAGTCACACCGGCCGCTACAAGGCCTACCCGGTCCTCGGCAGCGCCCTCTCCGTCGCCGGCATGTGGCTGCTGTCCCGCCTCGACGCCGACACCCCACGGCTGCACTACAGCATCTGGATGGCCGTCCTCGGCGCCGGCATCGGCATGGTGATGCCGGTGCTGATCCTCGCCGTGCAGAACTCGGTGCGCCCGGCCGACCTCTCCACCGCCACCAGCTCCAACAGCTACTTCCGGCAGATCGGTGGCAGCGTCTCAGCCGCCGTCTTCGGCACCCTCTTCGCCGACCGGCTCGCCGACGCCCTGGCCCACCACCTGCCCACGCGCGCGGGCGGCCGGCTCCCCGACCCCGAGTCCATCACCCCGCAGCTCGTGCACGGCCTGCCCCCGGCGCTGCGCGAGGGCTACATCGGGGCGTACGCCGACGCCATGCCGCGGATCTTCCTCTATCTGGTGCCGGTGCTCGTCCTCGGACTGGTCATCGCCCTCTTCCTCAAGGAGAAACCCCTGGTGTCCCAGAACGTATCCGTCACCGACCCGGACACGGCGCCGGGGAGCCCCCCGATCCCGCAGGCCCGCGCTCCCCACACCGCCGGTATCCCCGTCTGCGGTTCGGTGCAGCACCACGACGGGACCGTCGTGCCCCGCGCGGCGCTCACGCTCATCGACGTCACCGGACAGCAGACCGGACGCGGCGCCAGCGGCGAGGACGGGCGCTACGCGCTGGCCACCCCGGGCCCCGGCGCGTACGTGCTGATCGCCGCCGCGGGCGGCCACCAGCCGCAGGCGGTCTCCGTGACCGTCGGCGAACGCCCCGTCGAACTGGACATCGTCCTGGGCGGTGCGGGGAACCTCGTCGGCAGCGTGGTCACCGCCGACGGCACACCCGTACGGGACGCCAGCGT